>JBFFTZ010000132.1:0-7346 GCA_041571575.1 Gammaproteobacteria bacterium
TAGTTCAGCATGTCGTCATATTTCGCAGAGCGCGCAAGGGCGCCCAGGGCGCTTGGATTCAGATAGACGGGGCAGGCATCCAGGCAGGCTGAGCAGCGGATGCAGGGGTATTCCCGACGTTCCTGTAACTGGCCCTCGGTCAGCACAACAATTCCCGAGGTTCCCTTGAGAATTGGCACGTCCATGAATTGCTGGGGAGTTCCCATCATCGGACCGCCAAAAAGAATCTCACGCGCATCGTCGGTCAGGCCACCGCAGTACTCGATGACCTTGGCCAGGCTCATGCCGGTGGGTGCAAGCAGGGTAGTGGGCCGCACTATTCCCGGTCCGGTTACCGTGACCACCCGCTCAATCAGGGGTTGGCCGAAAGCGAAGTAATCACCGATACCCGCTGCGGTACCAACATTTTGCACCACCACGTGCACGTCAATCGGAAGCTTGCCACTGGGAACTTCCTGTTTCAGCACCGCAGTGATCAACATTTTTTCAGCGCCCTGGGGATACTTGGTTTCCAGTGGTACAAGTTCGCAGGGCATATCTGCAGGTATGCGATCACGCAATAGTTTGATCGCATCCCACTTATTGTTTTCAACGGCGATGAAGGCTTTCTCGGTACCCAGTATGCGGGACATGATCTTGACGCCCAGGATGATCGAGTCCGCCCATTCCAGCATGATCCGGTGATCGCTGGTCAGGTAGGGTTCGCATTCGCAACCATTGAGAAGTAACCATTGAGCCCGCTTGCCTTCCGGGACGGCAAGCTTCACGTGAGTAGGGAAGGCCGCGCCGCCCAGTCCGACAAAGCCGCCCTGGCGCACCGCTTCCAGCAACTGGGTGGTATTCATGTTCTCCCAGTCCAGCGCATGTCCGTCGTACAGTGTCTGGGCGGAGGTGTGGTCGACCTCGATAACGATGCACTCTGCCAGTGACCCATTTGGATGATGACGCTTCTCAATACCCACCACGGTGCCGGTTACCGAGGAATGCAAGGGCACGGATACGAAGCCACCGGCCTCGGCGATAACCTGACCTCGAAATACCTTGTCACCGGCTTTCACCACCGGCCGCGACGGGGCGCCAATGTGCTGGCTCAGCGGCAGCACCACCTGGTCTGGGAACTTAATCCGTTCGATCGGCCTGCTGGCAGTCAGCTCCTTGTGCTCGGGAGGATGAATGCCGTGGCGAAATGTCTTGACCTCGCTCATCTTGAGGACGCTCTCCAGGGGCTTCGGGTCCTGTTAGTGCTGAACATTGTCAGCACCATCTTGATTTTTCTTCGCGGAATTTCCAAGGAATTCCCTGAGGCTCTGCTTGAAATAAGCGGGGTCACTGGAATAACCGCACAAAGCCAGAAGTCGCTCCACCAGTATTTCCTGGTCCTGCAAAAGCGGCTCTGGTGCCGCCTGTGGAGCCTGTCCGGGCACAACAACGGCAGTCTGCTGGTCCGCGCAAGGCGCCGAGCCGGAACTCGTTGCACGGGCTTTTAGCACTTGCCACTGGGACAGGGCCTGTTCACATGCATGCACCATCGCCGCCGAAACTTTGGCATAAATCTGTTTCTTTCCCGAGTCCTGCAGACAGATATAGGCTGCCAGTCCGGAACGAGATTTCTCATCCATGTTCAGGTAGGCGCTCAGGGGGCGCATGTCGTCGCTGAGCTGACCCTTGCGAAGCAGTGTGAAGTGCTTCTTGAAACGCAGCTGGTGTACCGCCCAATCGGCCACGGTCAGCACTACCTTTACGGTTTCAGTGACACCGCTGCCGTCGCGAACCTCAAAAGTGTTTCCGGCCCAGTCGGCATCCGGTTCAGGATTGCCTTCTATGGACAGGGGCGAGGCACTATTTGCCGGATCGTAACTGAACAGGGGTACAGCGCGACTGCGTAACGCCAGGCTGGCATCCTCGGCCACTTCCTCTCCGGACAAGCCGTTTGCCATGGTATCGGGTGTATAGACTCTCAACAGTGATGGTCCATGACTTTTCAGACTGTTCACCACACCACGAATCAGGTGTCCCGGGCTTCCGGTAGATGCCTGCAGTACAAATGAACTTCCCTGGTCCACGGCCTGGTTCGCATACGTGACTGCACAGCGGGCAGCTTCGCCTGCGTCCAGGGTGATGCCGTGGCTGTCCAGCAGGACCATGGTTATGGGCAAGTCGCTGGCAAGGATTCGACTGATGTCATCCCAATGAGCACCTTCGGCCTCGGCGACCATGACTACCGGCGCCATTAAGGATTGTTCGTCTTGATCCAGATCGCTCCAGTCCAGGCTGGTTTCCAGTCCTGCGTGTCGTGCGCGGTCAAAATCACCTTTGATCTCAATTTCAGCCAGGCGGCAGATGGCCAGTTCCCGGGTCAGGCGGCGTGACATGCCCTGGAACAATCCCTCGGCCAGCGCTGGGGCCTCACCCCGGTCATGACTGAGCCAGGGGTTCGCGTGGGGGTTGTCTGGATAGCAGCCACTCCAGAGGGTGACGCCACCTTGCTGCAGGGCGAGAACCATCTTCGCCCGTCCGGCCTGGTAGCTGGCCAACTGTTCTTCCAGATCGAACATGAGTGAATTCAGGCGTTCCATTCGACCCGTGTCCAGATTCCCGGCCAGGCTGTCCTTGCCCAGGGCATTGGCGATGTCTTCGCCGTCAAGCCTGGCCTTGTCCAGTGCCCGCAGGCGGTTAGCGAAGGAATCGAAATCGCTGATCTTCAGTACCCCGGAGAGCTGATCCTGGATTCCGGTCGTCACCCGTTGCAGCAAATCTTCCAGGTAGTTTTCGTGGGCCTGGTAGCGCGCCTGCATTACCGAATCCACGGCAGCGGTGACCAGGTGAACGGCAGTCTTGCCTGGATGACCGGGCAGGGCGCTATCGCCCCCCACCATGGACATGTAGCTGCTGCGGTTGAGCAGGCGCGACATCTCACTGTCCAGGTCGTCTTCACGAATAAATTGTTCAATCTGTGCTGCAGATACCTCCGGCATCTGCAATTGCAGGGCAACATTCTCCGAGCTACGCTGGATGCGCTCCGGGGATTGTTTCTCCCAGGTCATCGCGCCGTCCGGGCAAACCGCCACGCACAGTCCACAAGCCTTGCAATTAACCGGGTTCACCGCCAGGGAGAGCAATTTACCCTCACCCTTGCCGGCGCTGTCAAAGTAGCGCTCGCTACGGGCAATAGGCATGCGTTCCAGACGCTGGTGCAGGTGATCGAAGTCTGCGGTGATAGCATTTAGGGCTTCGCCCTCAAGTCCCATCTTGCGTGTCAGTTGCTGGAATGCTTCGGCCAGCAGCGGTCCGGCCTTCGTGTACTGCTTCAGCTCATCTTTTGAAACCAGCTTGTAGACCTGGGTCGCAAGGTGCCCGGCGATCCGGGTGAGCTGGGTCATTGCCTGGCCATCGGCCTTGCATAGACGAACGCCGGTCTCTAACAGGCTCTCCACGCTTTGCACGGTGGGAGGCAGGGCGGAATCCGGGCAATGGGACCAGCACAGGCCACAAGCGGTGCAGTTCTCTGCCAACCATCGGGGCAGGCTGATCCGGTAGGAGCTCATGTCACGGTGGGCGCTGCTGCGTGCGGGCATCACACCTGTGGCGAGGAACGGATCGATCAGTGCGTGATCCTGGTCGCCTGAATCGAACAGGAAGCCAACTGAATGCCAGAAACGAGTGGGGTCAAAGAGGTCTTCCACCGCACTTGACCCGGATTCGGCCGTCCAGGGTGCCTTACGTTCGGTTTCCGGCCCACGGGTCTCGTCTTTCCACTCCTGCCAGTCCAGCTTACGGGACTCGTCTCCACCGCGCACAACGGAGGCCAGGATCTCAGCGGCGGTTAGTTGATCGCCTGCCAGCAGGCGCTTGAGCAAGTCTTCCAGGGCCTGCGCTACAGCACTTCGCGAGGGCTCTTCCGGATGTGCATGTTTCAGTGCGGTACCCAACAGTGCCCAGATTGAAAGTTGATCAAGATGACCGGAGCCCTGGTCCGTGGTTGCGGCGATCGCCCTGGCATCCAGTACGTGAACCTCCAGCTTCCTGTTCTTGATCAGATCGACAACCCGGCGGGGAAAAGCACGCCACAATTGATCCGGATCCTGGGTTGCCGAGACAACCAGCATGCCACCTTCACGTATCGCTTGGGCAGGGATGTCTTGCAGCAAGCTTGCGCCGGCTACCAGTAACACATCGGCGGCCTGGTAATTCCCCGTCACCTGTTCTGTGTCGTACAGGATATCCAGGTTGGCGCGCTGCAGTCCCGATTCAACGCCACCTTGCGAGCTGGTCCGGACACTCAGGCCCAGTGCGCTGGATAAGGCGCGGGCGAACAGATTTCCCGCGGCAATAGCACCTTCTCCGGCAAGAGCGTGCAGGCGAACCAGTGAACCTTGAAATTCCGGCGCGCTAATGGCGGCCGGGGGAAGAGATATCTGGTTCAGGTCCGGGTAGGAGGCGGCGAGACTTTGTTGCAAAACCTGTAAATGGGGATACCTGCGGCTGACCTTGGAGAAGTCCACGCCAACGTAGGTTCGCCTGCGGGCACTGCCATCGGGAAGCATGTTTTTCACCACGGCAGCCAGTTCGGCGATGCTGGGCATGGCGGTACCAACGCCGTAAATTGCTGAAAATATGCTGGCAGAAGGATTGTTCTTTCCATATACCGCATAACCGGCGTGGGCCGGGGAGTCATCTTTTGTCGCGCCGTTTTCGACAGCCTTGGCCATCGCGCTGCGCAGTTCGGCCAGCATGGGCAGGTCTTCGGCAAGGGGAGTGTCGGTCGATTCAAGTACCGTGACCGCCCGTTTGCCCTGCAACAATAATGACAGTTCCTGGCCGGGGAAAGGCCGCCAGAGGGTCAGGTTTAGCACCCCAACCCGTATCCCTTCGCTTTCTCTCAAGTGGTCCACACAGGCACACAATTGATCGACCACGGCCCCCATGGCCAAAACGACGAATTCTGCATCCTCCATCCGGTAGCTGCTTACCGGTTGATATTGCCGGTGTGTCAGCTGAGAAAACCGGGCCATGGCAGCGCTGACCATCTCGGCAACAGGCTCCACGAAGAAGGAACGCTGTGCGGCGATAGCACGGAAGTAACTTTCATGCCCCTGCACGCCGCCAACCCCTGCCGGGCGGTCAAGGTCCAGCATCCTGGGTACGCGCCTGCGGGTGGCGCCAAACACCACTTCCTGGGCCTTGTTAGGGGCAGCAATGCTGTCATCGGGATTGCCGAGGAAGTCATCGACCAGTTCTGATTCCGGGAGCCGGAGACTCTGTACAGATTGGCTGGTTGAATGGAAATCCTGGGCGCAGATCACCGGGGTCAGGGCTTCTTCGGCCACGCGACGAGCGATCAGGGCAAGGTCGGCCACTTCCTGAACGTTGCGCGCAAATAACTGCACCGCACCGGTCTGTGAAGCGGAGAGATAATCATCGTGGCTGCCATGCAGCGACCAGGCGTGGCGCTGCTTGCAACGACTCACCAGGTGAATAACCGGGGCGAGGCGTTTTCCTGCCATGCCGGCCAGGCTATCCGACATGCAGGACATGTCATCGACGAAGGCGCTGGTGCGTAAGCCGGTGGCACACATTCCGGTCAGTTCGGCTGGCAGGTGGCGCAATTCCTGAATATTGTCTACCCGGGCTTTTGCCAGGGGTACCAGCCGTGAAAGCGGGCCGGTAAGTTCCTGCAGACCTTCGCTCGCCTGCACCAGCACGTTGTCAGCGGCCATGGACTCCACCGCAAGGGCGGCCGCCTGTCCATCAAGCGCCGCCGGCGAACCGGGGTACTGACAGGGATCTAGGGTTTGCTTTGCTTTACGAAACCACATGGTCTCTCTCCAGATTCAGGTGCTGGGGTGATCCGACTTGCTCTTCCGGGTCCACGGGAAACTGCTCCCGTTCCAGCCAAACTATGGCCCCCGAGGCACAGCGACTTGTCGCTTCCGGGGCTTGCAGGTGCAGTAGATTCGGGTCCATGACCGGGAGGTTGCTTTTCATCGTCAACAGGCCCTGGGCGGCGTCGGCGACGCACTTGCCACAGGCTGTGCAGGCAACCTTACAAAGATCGAGTAATTCATCGCCTTCCAGTTCTGATTTGCACTGGACAATCAGCTTGTGGGAGGCGGGGACGATCTCGAACAGGTTTTTCGGGCAGATATCCACGCAATCGCCACAGGCGGTGCAGGCGTCAAAGTCCACAACAGGCAAACCGTTAGGGGCCATCTTGATGGCGTGAAACATGCACACCACTTCGCAGTCGGCCAGGCCAAGGCAGCCGTAGCGGCAACCCTTTGTTCCACCACCTACAGCGGCGGCCGAGCGACAGGACTGGTGACCCTGGTATTCGCCCAGTTGAATTGCAACGTTGCTACCACCGGCACAGTGCAGGCGGGCGACGCGTTTCTCACCGCCGCCAACATCCACCCCCAGGTAGTTGGCGATTTGCTCACGGATATCGACTGAGGATGGAGTGCACTCACCGGGGCTAACCAGTCCGGCCACCGCTTTTTCAGCGAAAGCCCGGCAGCCGGGTTCGCCACAGGCTCCGCAGTTATTTCCCGGAAGCAGGTCCGCGACGGCGTCTATCCGGGGATCCTCGAACACCTTTAGGCGCTTGTTGGCGAGCGCAAGCACAACCGCCAGGATTCCGGTGAGCGCCGCCATAAAGCCAATTGCCTGGAGCGCTTCGTTCACGCTTTTCTCCGTTTAGTCCTCTTAGTTGAATGGCTTAGCACGTGCTATCCATTCATCCAGATTGTCTTCGTTCGGGTTCTTGGGCTTACCCGGATGGATGATCGCAACCGGGCATTTTTCTGCCGCAAGGACCATTTCCTGGAAGCTGCCGGCGTTGGCATCCTTGATATAGGCCTGCTTGTCACCGTCATAGGCGAAAATGTGGGGTGACATCTTGGTGCAGTCATCACAACTGGTGCACAGGGGTGTGTCGATGTAGGGCTCATCCAGACTGATGGGCTCATCGTCATCCTCTGCCTCTTCAACAGCCTCGACCGCATCTTCTACCGGGGCGTCCACTTTGGCCGGAGCCGCTGCAGGACGTGCCGGAGGCGCCGAGGGAGCAAAACCGGCCGGTGCGCTGGCACCGCTAATGAGCTGGCCTGCAATCCTGCCAACGATTTCGCGGGTCAGATCACCAAGGTTGGTATCCAGTTGCGTCTCGGTCTCGGCCTGTAGCTCTGCCATTCGAGTTTGTAACTGTTCCTCAAGTCTTGCCTGCTCGGCAGCCATCAAAGACTCTGCGTGAGAGTTTTTGATGCCACCGGCTTCCTGCAGGCCACGCCAGCGGTTTGCGACGGCTTCTACCTGGCGTAGCACGCGGTAACTGATAACTACTTTGCGGA
>JBFFTZ010000133.1:0-7234 GCA_041571575.1 Gammaproteobacteria bacterium
TCTCGAGCTTGGCGCTCTGGGGGCAGTACGCAGTGTTCGGGAGCTGGGCGGGGGGCTATCACTTCGTGGGGCTCGGGCTCTTCGCGTTGCTTCTCGTCCTGGTCCACGTCATCAGGAAGCGACGCGGCAGGAGTACCCGGGCGCGCGCTGTAAATAAAACTGAACGACTGGTCGAAACCGATTTCGCCAATCAGGTCCATAGTGGCCTGGAAATCCTTTTCGGTTTCCCCCGGGAACCCGATAATGAAATCTGAAGAAATGCTCAGGTCCGGACGAGCCGCACGCAGACGACGTATCTTTTGTTTGTATTCGAGCACGGTGTGCCCACGCTTCATCAGCGACAGGATACGGTCCGAGCCCGACTGCACTGGCAAATGAAGGAAGCTGGCCAGCTCGGGTACTTCCGCATAGGCCTCGATCAGACTGTCGGTAAATTCAACCGGATGGGAGGTTGTAAAGCGAATGCGTTCAACGCCATCTACCGCCGCAACGTAGTGAATCAAGGTAGCCAGGTCGGCCTGGGTGCCATCGTGCATTTCACCACGAAAAGCATTCACGTTCTGACCAAGCAAGGTGATTTCTTTCACTCCCTGTTGGCTGAGCTTTACCACCTCGGTAATCACGTCGTCGAAGGGACGGCTGACCTCTTCACCGCGGGTATAGGGCACAACGCAAAAGGTGCAGTACTTGCTGCAACCTTCCATGATGGATACGAACGCGGTGGCGCCTTCGGCCCGGGGCTCGGGCAGACGATCAAACTTCTCGATTTCCGGAAAACTGATATCCACCTGGGCCTTACCGGCAGCACGTGCGCTTTCCAGCATTTCGGGCAGGCGATGCAGGGTCTGGGGGCCAAAGACCAGGTCGACATAGGGAGCGCGCTTGGTGATGGCCTCGCCTTCCTGGCTGGCGACACAGCCGCCAACACCGATCACCACATCCGGTCGCAATTCCTTAAACGGACGCCACGTGCCCAACAGAGAAAAAACCTTCTCCTGGGCTTTTTCACGCACCGAACAGGTATTTACCAGCAATACATCGGCTTCCGACGGATCATTGGTCACCGTCAGCCCATGCGATTCAGCCAGCACGTCCGCCATCTTGGACGAGTCGTACTCGTTCATCTGGCATCCGAAGGTCTTGATATAGAGCTTTCCGCTCATCCCTTGATTCATTGATTTCCGAACCGTTAAATTAGCCGTTATTACCGGGAATTACTATGATTTCGGCCGATTTACCCTGGGGCTTTACGGCTCATGTGACTGCTTCCGGTACCACGCAGACACGGTTAATTCACTTGAGGGAATCCCTTTCCAGGGCATTCCCGGGATACACATTCCCAAGCCCACCTGAAATGCAAACGGCGCGCCCTAACCAGGCGCGCCGAGATTTTGCGTCAATATTCTCCGGGAACTCCCGGTTCAAGCCTTGGCTAGAACGGGATATCGTCGTCAAAATCATCAGACGGAGCACTGCTCGCCGGAGCGGGGCTGCTGCGTCGGGACTGGTCTGACGGGGCACTGGCGGGCGCTGATCCACCGCCGGAACGTCCGCCCAGCATCTGCATCTCATTGGCAACGGTCTCAGTGGTATAACGCTCCACCCCGTCCTTGCCTTCCCATTTGCGGGTACGCAGGCTGCCTTCGACATAAACCTGGGAGCCCTTGCGCAGATATTCCGCAGCAATCTCGGCCAGGCGACCGAAGAACACGACGTTGTGCCACTCAGTACGTTCCTGCTGCTCACCGGAAGTCTTGTCTTTCCAGCTCTCGGAAGTGGCAATACGGATGTTCGTCACCGCTGAACCACTCGGCATGTAACGGGTTTCCGGGTCTGCGCCCAGGTTGCCTACCAAAATTACCTTGTTTACGCCTCGAGCCATAACTACACCATCACGTTATCGGGTTTGCCGGGTAAATCCCCGGGCTGGAAAAGGTCGTCAATTGTATGACGAGCCGACAAAAATCTCACCCTTCATTACTGGCTTTATCCCCGGAAACGGTGGATTTACCACCCAGCGCAAGCAGCAACCAGACCGCCGCGAGGCTCGCAGTGACTGCAAACACACCCTCAAGACCCCAGTTACCGCGCAGCCAACCGCCCATGGTGCCGCCCACGAACGCTCCCATGAACTGGGAACTGGCGAAAATGCCCAGGGCTGCTCCGCGCCGCTCGGGAGTGGCCAACTGGGACAGCAAGGCCGGCAGACGGGCCTCCAGGAAGTTGAAACCGGCGAAAAACACCACCAGGGCCAGGGCGATGGCCAGGGTGCTGCCATGCTGCCAGCCCAGCAACAGCTGGCCCACCAGCAATATGCAGATTCCGATAATCAGGCTCTTGCGTGGGTCGCGCTGTCTCTCGGACATCATGATCAGCGGGACCGTGCCCAGCAGAGAAATCAGGATGACCGGCATATACACCTTCCAGTGCTCTGCGGCGACCAATCCGGCCACATCCCGCAGGGCAAATGGCACTGCCACGAACAGGGCGGTCACCGCAGCGTGTAGCAAGAATACCCCGGTATACAGGCGCACCAGTTCAGCATCCCGAAGAGTATCCAGGAAACGCGGCTTGTCCGGGTGATGAACGACTTCCCGCTCGGGAGCCTTGGGCAACACGACCAGCAACAGGACCAGGGCCCCGACACCCAGGGCGGCGGACAACCAGAACAGGCTGGAGACTCCCGCCACGCCGGCCAGGGCCGGGCCGAGAATCAGGGACAACATGAAGGTAGTGCCGATGCTGATACCGATGATCGCCATGGCCCGGGTGCGCACAATGTCGCGGGTCCGATCCGCCAGCAATGCGGTAACCGCTGCGGAAATCGCGCCGGCGCCCTGCAATACCCGGCCCCCAATCAGGGTCCAAATGTCCGTGGCCAACGCTGCCACCACACTGCCGGCAATAAAGATCAGCAGCCCGACAACAATGATCGGAATCCGGCCAAATCGGTCTGACATCAAGCCAAAGGGAATCTGCAGACCGGCCTGGGTCACCCCGTAGGCACCCACGGCAAGCCCCGACAATGTTGGGGTTGCCCCTTCCAGACCCGAGGCAAACAGCGCCAGCACCGGAAGCAGCATGAACAGCCCCAGCATACGTACGGCATAGATTCCCGCCAGTACGCCTACTGCGCTCTTTTCGTCGTGTGTCATGGCAATGCCACTGCCGGACTGTCGTCTCACAAGTGCCGATCCTTTGCTCGTCGCTTTGGAAACGGCGTATATTAGCAGGTTGATTCAGGGATAAGCGAAGTGATGGAACGTATTCTTATCCGAGGGGCCCGCACCCACAATCTCAAGAACGTGGATGTAGAGCTTCCCCGGGACAAGCTCATTGTGATCACCGGGCTGTCTGGCTCAGGCAAGTCGTCCCTGGCCTTTGACACCATATATGCCGAGGGCCAGCGTCGTTACGTCGAGTCGCTGTCCGCCTATGCCCGCCAGTTCTTGTCGGTCATGGAAAAACCCGACCTGGACCATATTGAGGGACTCTCACCGGCAATTTCCATCGAGCAGAAAAGCACTTCCCACAATCCCCGCTCCACCGTGGGCACGGTCACCGAGATTTATGACTACCTGAGACTGCTGTTTGCGCGGGCCGGTATTCCTCGCTGCCCCGAACACAACACCGATCTGCAGGCCCAGACGGTCAGCCAGATGGTCGACCAGGTCATCGCCCTCCCCGAGGGCAGCAAGGTAATGGTGCTGGCGCCGGTTGTGAGGGACCGCAAGGGTGAGCATCACCGGGTATTTATGGACTTGCGCGCCCAGGGCTTTATTCGCGCCCTGGTGGACGGTGAGTTGCTGGAGCTTGATGAGCCACCGGAACTGGACCTGCGAAAACGCCACACCATCGAAGTCGTGGTAGATCGATTGAAGGTTCGCGAAGATGCGGACCTGCGTCTTGCCGAGTCATTCGAGACTGCCCTGAAACTTGGTGACGGCGTGGCCCACCTGGCGTTCATGGATGAGCCCGAGCGCGAGCACGTGGTGTTTTCCGATCGCTTCGCCTGTCGCCAGTGTGGCTATTCTCTGGTGGAACTGGAACCCCGGTTGTTCTCCTTCAACAACCCTGCTGGAGCCTGCGAGAGCTGTGACGGTCTCGGCAGCCAGCAGTTTTTCGATCCATCAAGGGTGGCAACCCACCCCCACCTGAGCCTGGCCGGCGGTGCTATTCGCGGCTGGGACAGGCGCAACAATTATTACTTCCAGCTGATCCAGGCCCTGTCGGCCCATTACGGCTTCGACATTGAAACCCCGTTCGAGGAACTCTCGGACGAGATCAGGCAAGTCATCCTGTTTGGCAGCGGCGAACAGACCATCCGCTTCGAATACCAGGACACACGGGGTGAAACCTCGAAGTACACCAAGAGCTTCGAAGGCATCATTCCCAATATGCAGCGCCGTTACCGGGAAACCGAATCCAACATGGTGCGTGAGGAACTTGCCAAGTACCTGAGCACCCAGCCCTGCACCTCTTGCGGCGGCCACCGCTTGAACACCGCGGCACGGCACGTGTTCATCGATGTCTACACCCTGCCGGAAGTGACCAACATGTCGGTGGGCCGTGCCCTGGAGATGTTTGACTCCCTGGACCTGCCGGGCTGGCGCGGAGAGATCGCCAACAAGATTCGCGATGAACTGCGCAGTCGTCTCAGGTTCCTGGTGGACGTGGGCCTGGAATACCTGACCTTGAATCGCAGCGCGGAAACCCTCTCCGGTGGCGAGGCCCAGCGAATCCGACTGGCCAGCCAGATCGGCTCCGGCCTGGTTGGCGTCATGTATATCCTGGACGAACCCTCTATCGGACTGCACCAGCGTGACAACCGCCGTCTGCTGGACACCCTCTTCCATTTGCGTGACCTGGGCAATACGGTAATCGTGGTGGAACACGATGAAGAGGCGATTGAAACCGCCGATCATGTCCTGGACCTGGGACCGGGCGCCGGCGTCCATGGCGGCGAGATCGTGGCCCAGGGAACCCCGGATCAAATCAAGAATCACCCGGATTCGCTTACCGGAAAATACCTGTCAGGGCGACTCGCTATTCCGGTGCCATTGCTGCGTACTTCGGCAGATCCCAGTCGCTTCATCAGGATAAATAACGCCAGTGGTAATACTCTGAAAAACGTAACGGTCATCATTCCCGTGGGTCTGATGACCTGCGTAACCGGCGTATCGGGCTCGGGTAAATCCACCCTGATTAACGACACCCTGTATGCCGAGGCGGCACGCGCCATTAATGATTCCTCAGAACTGGCCTCGCCCTGTGATGGCATCGATGGCCTGGAACAGTTCGACCGGGTGATCGATATCAGTCAAAGCCCGATTGGCCGCACACCTCGCTCCAATCCGGCAACCTATACGGGGCTGTTCACACCCATTCGCGACTTGTTCGCGGGCACCCAGGAAGCCCGCTCCCGTGGCTATAAAACCGGGCGCTTCAGTTTCAACGTAAAAGGTGGCCGTTGCGAGGCCTGCCAGGGCGACGGTGTCATCAAGGTGGAAATGCATTTCCTGCCCGACGTCTACGTGCCTTGCGATATCTGCAAGGGGCAGCGCTACAACCGGGAAACCCTGGACATACGCTTCAAGGGCAAGAATATCCACGAGGTGCTGGAACTCACCGTCGAGGATGGGCTGGAGTACTTCAAGAACGTACCCCTGGTGGCGCGCAAACTGCAGACCCTGATGGATGTAGGCCTGTCCTACATTCGCCTGGGTCAAAACGCCACCACCCTGTCCGGCGGCGAGGCCCAACGGGTCAAGCTGGCCAAGGAATTGTCCAAGCGGGCAACCGGACGCACGCTATACCTGCTGGACGAACCCACCACGGGTTTGCATTTTCATGACATCGCACACCTGATGGAAGTGCTCCAGCGCCTGCGTGACCAGGGCAACACCATCGTGATCATCGAGCACAATCTAGATGTCATCAAGACGGCAGACTGGGTGATTGACCTGGGTCCCGAAGGCGGAGAGAAAGGCGGAACCATCCTGGCAGAGGGCACACCTGAAGATGTGGCACGGGTGCCTGAATCCTACACCGGACGCTTCCTCGCCAAGACCCTGGAGACCGCACTGGGCAGGGCCGGAGGCCACTCAGCCACGGGCTGATCAGTCAGCCTCGAATTCCACCAGGTCCACGCCTTCGTCTATCAGGTCGCCCTGCTTGTAACTGATCCGGGTCACGATGCCATCGGCGGGTGCGACGATGGTGTGCTCCATTTTCATGGCCTCGAGGATGATCATGGGAGCGCCCCGCTGCACCTTCTCGCCCTCGGATACCAGCACCTCCAGGACCTTGCCGGGCATGGGTGAGCGCAGGTTCCCCGGGCCGGCTTCATCCTCCAGGCCAGACTCCAGCGGATCATGCATCAGCAGCGCCTGGCGCACACCATCGAGCAGGACAACCAACTCCCTGTCCTGCTGCACGACCCTGGCCCGAACCCGCAATCCGTCCAGGCTGGCAACCAGCATCCCATCCCGATTCAGCCGGGCTTCGCCGACAACACTCCCGCCGGGCAAGTCCAGCAGGTAGTGCTCGCCCCGGTAGTGGGTCTTCACTGCCACCCGTTCGCCGCCGATTTCAAACTCCAGCACGGTGTAGCTGTCATCGTTCATGCGCCAGCCGTCACCGCCTTGCCAGGGCGACCAGGGATCTGCCGAGGCCATGGCCTGGCTGGCGGCCAGCCGTTTACGCTGCACCAGCAGGAAAAGGCTGGCCAGTCCCAATACCCGGTCAGGATCGGTATTGAGATCCGTGGTGAGCTCGGCCCGATGCCGATCAATGAATCCGGTGTCGACTTTTCCCTGGCGAAACCCGGGGTGGGCAACCACGCTGTACAGGAAATCCACGTTGGTGGTGACACCGACAATTTCTGTTTCAGACAATGCCTGCAGCATCCTGCGAATCGCGGCATCCCGGTCATGGTCCCAAACGATAAGCTTGGCAATCATCGGGTCGTAATGCACGGAGATAACATCACCTTCCCGGACTCCCGAGTCCACCCGCACGTGCTCGCTTTCCCGCGGGAAGCGCAAATGTCTCAGGGCGCCGGTGGCCGGCAGGAAATCCCGCTCCGGGTCCTCGGCATAGAGTCGGACTTCTATGGAGTGCCCGTTGATGCCCAGTTCATCCTGGCCCAGGGGAAGTGACTCTCCCGAGGCAACCTGTAACTGCCATTGCACCAGGTCCTGGCCGGTGATGCATTCGGTCACCGGGTGCTCCA
>JBFFTZ010000134.1:0-7161 GCA_041571575.1 Gammaproteobacteria bacterium
GGGAAATGCGCTCTTCCAGTTCCTTGTGAACGGTCTGGGTGCCGCAGATGAAGCGCACCGAGGCCATGCCGTAGCCATACTTGTCCAGCGCCTCGTGGGCGGCCTGGATCAGGGCCGGGTGGTTTGCGAGGCCCAGGTAGTTGTTGGCGCAGAAATTAATGACCTGCTGGCCATTTTGCACGCCAATGACTGCTTGCTGGGCCGTGGTGATCACCCGTTCGGGCTTGAACAGTCCGGTCTCACGCAGGGTCTGCAGATCCTGCTTCAGGTTGTTCAGAAATTCCGCATCCATTTTTCTTGATCTTCGTTGGCAAAGGAAGCTGATTATAGCAGTAGATAAGGGATTTCGTAGGCCTTCGAGATAGCTGCGCCCTGTGACTGGCTGGGGTAGACTGAATTGAGCTAGCTGCGGTCGGAATACCCAACTCAATGGAAGGTTTACGCGTAGACAAGTGGCTGTGGGCCACCCGATTTTATAAAACCCGGTCCCTGGCGGCGAAAGCCGTGGGTGGGGGGCTCGTTCATGTGAACGAACAACGGGTCAAACCGGCGCGGACACTGCAGGAAGGCGACCTGCTAAGGGTGGGAAGCCAGCCTGATACCAGGGAAATCCGGGTGCTGGGCATGCCCCGAAGGCGTGGGCCCGCTACCGAGGCGGCCACTTTCTATGAGGAAACCGAGCAGAGCATCGCCCGGAGAGAGGCAAGCAGGGAGCAAAGGCAACTGGACCGTTTGTCAGAGCCCCGGCCCGAAGTTCGACCTGACAAACGATCCCGCCGACAACTCAAGCAGTTGAGAGGCCGATAGCCATGTCCCGCCCCCAGACCCCGGCCCTGACAGTGGATGCAATTATTGCCCTGCGGGATCGTCCCGGGGCCCCCATTGTCCTGATCGAGCGCCGCCACGAGCCGCTGGGATGGGCGTTACCGGGTGGATTTGTGGACCTGGGTGAAACCGTGGAGCAGGCGGCGGTGCGAGAGGCCCGGGAGGAAACCGGCCTGCATGTCGTGCTGGGCCCTATGCTAGGGGTTTATTCTGATCCGCAACGGGATGCCCGGGGGCATACGGTCAGCGTGGTGTTTACCGCTGCGGCGGCGGGACAGCCCGTGGCCGCCGATGATGCAAGGGCGGTGGGAATCTATAGCCTGGATGCGTTACCACCGTTGGCCTTTGATCACGCCAGGATTCTGGACGATTACCGGCGCTGGTTAGAGCGCTGCAAGAATAGTTCCTGAGGAGCATGTTTCGGCTTGTATTTGAGCTGATTTGCTATCAAGATTTGCGTCCTCCCAATAATTTTACGCTGGATCCGATGCTTTCCCGCCGGCCAGCGAATTCAAACGGTTCTGGAGATCTGCCCAGTGCATCCTACGCAAAATGCTTCGGTGGACGCCGGAGAAATTATTTTTTCCTCGTCCACACCCATACAAGCTGACAGCCAGCTTCCGATCCAGGAGAAATACCTGGAGGATGAAACACTGTGCATGAACAGGCTGTTGGAAATCGCACGCCTGCCCGATGCTCAGTCGCAGCAGGTACAGGAGACAGCGGCTGCCCTGGTTTCCGCGGTGCGCAGCAATCGCAAGCGCAAGGGCGGTCTGGATGCTTTCCTGAAAAAGTATGATTTGTCCTCCCAGGAAGGCGTCGTGCTCATGTGCCTGGCCGAGGCCCTGTTGCGGGTGCCGGATGCCGAGACTGCCGACAAGCTGATTGCCGACAAGCTGTCCACCGGCAACTGGCAGGAGCACGTGGGTACCAGCGACTCCATGTTCGTGAACGCCTCGACCTGGGGGCTGATGCTTACCGGGAAATTCGTCCGGCCCGAAGAAGTGGCCATGGAAAACCCGGCGAATTTTCTCTCCCGGCTTATGTCTCGAATGGGCGAGCCGGTGGTGCGGGCATCATTGCGACAGGCGATGAAGATTATGGGGCACCAGTTTGTTATGGGCCGCAATATCACAGAGGCCATGAAGCGCTCCCAGAAAGAGGACAACCGGATCTTTCGTTACTCTTTTGACATGCTCGGGGAGGCTGCCCTGACCTCGGCGGATGCAGGTCGTTACCTGCAGGCATACTCGGACGCCATCACCACCCTTGGGGGAATGATTGACAAGTCCGCCTCGATTGAGGACCTGCCCAGCATTTCGGTGAAGCTCTCGGCCCTGTTTCCACGCTACGAGCTTGCCCAGCGCAAACGGGTGCTGGATGAGTTGTCGCCGCGTCTGAAGGAGCTGGCGCTACAGGCCCGGGATGCCGGCATTGCCCTGACCGTGGATGCCGAGGAAGCAGATCGTCTTCAGTTGTCCCTGGAAGTGATCGAGCGGGTTTACCGTGATCCGGAGCTGGCCGGCTGGAACGGTTTTGGACTCGCCGTGCAGGCCTATCAGAAACGCTCCCTGGAAGTGGTGCGCTGGTTGTGCCGGCTGAGCTCGGAAGTCGGCCGAACAATATGCGTGCGCCTGGTCAAGGGCGCTTACTGGGATACCGAGATCAAGCGTTCACAGGAGCAGGGCCTGGCGTCCTATCCGGTGTTTACCCGCAAGCCCAATACCGATGTGGCCTACCTGGCCTGCGCCCGGGTCTTGCTGGAGGAGGGCGACAAGATCTATCCCCAGTTCGCCACCCATAACGCTCATACCGTGGCCAGCATACTGAGCATGGCAGGGGAGCGCGTGTTCGAATTCCAGCGCCTGCATGGCATGGGCGAAGAGCTTTATGACGAGGTAGTCCCTGCCGAGCGTCTGAACATTCCGTGCAGGGTGTACGCGCCGGTTGGCAAGCATGAAGACTTGCTGCCCTACCTGGTGCGGCGCTTGCTGGAGAACGGCGCGAATACGTCCTTTGTGCATCGCATTGTTGACGAAAGCGCTCCCATCGCCGATCTGGTGGCAGACCCGGTGGCCCAGGTAGCGGCCTTTGACCAGATACCCCATCCTCAGATCCGGCTACCCGCGGAAATGTTTGCTCCCCAGAGAGCTAATTCAGCGGGCCTGAATCTTGCGGACCCGTTGGAATTGAAGCGGCTGTCAGTGGCTATCCAGAATGCCCTGGCTACCCAGAAGGAGGCCGGACCTGTGGTTACTGGCGCTACGCCAAAAGCCACGGCTCAAGCGATTTATGATCCGTCGGATCGTCGACGCCAGGTAGGTTCGGTGGTGGATGCCACGCCCGAGCAGGTTGACCAGGCGATTACCGCAGCCTGCGTTGCACAGCCGGGCTGGAACAACACACCGGCGGCTCGTCGTGCCGAGATTTTGGAAAAGACTGCAGACCTGTTCCAGGAGCACATGCCGGAACTGATGGCGCTGTGCATTCGCGAGGCGGGCAAGTCCCTGCCGGATACGGTATCGGAATGGCGTGAAGCCGTGGACTTTCTGCGCTACTACGCGGCGCGATGCCGGGCTGAGTTTTCAGGTGAGCTCAGGCTGCCGGGGCCCACCGGTGAGCTGAACCAGATCAGCCTGCACGGGCGTGGCACGTTTGTATGCATAAGTCCGTGGAATTTCCCACTGGCGATTTTCACCGGCCAGGTCGCCGCCGCGCTGGCAGCCGGTAACGCGGTCATTGCCAAGCCGGCGGAGCAGACGCCCCTGGTGGCCGCCCGGGTAGTGGCCCTGTTTCACCAGGCCGGCGTGCCCGTCGGTGTGTTGCACTTTTTGCCCGGTGACGGCGCAAGCGTGGGTGGCAGTGCTGTTGCTGACCCGCGGGTGGCAGGGGTGGCCTTTACCGGATCAACCGATACCGCGCGCCTGATCAACCGGACTCTGGCCGCCAGGCCTGGCCCGATTGGAACCCTGATCGCCGAAACCGGCGGCCAGAATGCGATGATAGTCGACAGCTCCGCCTTGCCCGAGCAAGTGGTAAAAGATGTGGTGATGTCGGCATTTAACAGTGCAGGTCAACGTTGCTCGGCATTGCGTGTCTTGTTCCTGCAGAATGAAATTGCCCCCAGGGTCATTGAGTTGTTGAAGGGCTACATGCAGGAACTCAGGATCGGAGATCCCGCCCTGTTGTCTACCGATGTGGGACCGGTTATTGATCGCGAGGCGCTGGGCTTGCTGGAAGAGCATGTCAGCAAAATGGCAGAGCAGGGCAAGATTATTCACCAGTGCAAGGTACCCCGGGAGTCTGCTCACGGTACCTTCCTGGCGCCGGTGGCAGTTGAAATCGACGATATCGGAGTGTTGGAGAAAGAAGTCTTCGGGCCGGTTCTGCACATCATTCGTTTCAAGGCCACAGATCTGGACAAGGTCCTGGGGAGTATCCGTGACACAGGCTTTGGCCTGACACTGGGCGTACACAGCCGAATCGATGGTATGGCTAAATATGTGAACCGCCGGGTGCAGGTGGGGAATGTCTACGTGAACAGAAACATGGTCGGCGCTGTAGTCGGGGTGCAACCCTTTGGTGGTTGCGGCCTGTCCGGTACCGGGCCCAAGGCGGGTGGGTCACATTACCTGCACCGTTTCGCAACAGAGAGGACGCTTTCCATCAATACTGCGGCGGTGGGTGGGGATACTAGTTTGTTGTCCCTGTCGGCTGACCGTTAGCAGGAGTTCACTTGAGCATCAGTATCTTCGATATTTTCAAGGTAGGTATCGGTCCGTCCAGTTCCCATACCATGGGACCCATGCGGGCGGCCGAACGCTTTGTGCGAACTCTAGAGGAACAGGGATGCCTTGATGATGTGCACCGGATTGCCGTGCAGTTTTACGGTTCCCTTGCCCTGACGGGAAAAGGGCACTGCACCGACACTGCTACCCTCCTGGGGCTCGAGGGCGCGCTGCCGGATCAAGTCGATCCGGACAAGGTACAGGCGCGCCTGGGGCAAATCCGGGAGCAGGGAAAGATTCTGCTGGGTGGACGCCGGGAAATTGCCTTTGATGAAGTGCTGGACCTGTTGTTTCTGAAAGACCAGGTGTTACCCGGCCATAGCAACGGGATGCGGATAACCGCCCTGGATAACCACTTGGAGCCTTTGCTTGCCCGGGAGTATTTCTCCATAGGCGGTGGTTTCATCGTGGAATCTGGTGAGCAGGAGGACGTCCCCCTGGATGCCCGGGAAAACCCAATATTTCCTTATCCCTTTCATTCCGCCCAGGAGTTGCTGGATCTGTCACGGCGGCATCAGCTGCCGATCCATGAATTGATTCGCGGGAACGAGCGCAAGTGGCGCCCGGACACTGAAATACAGTCCGAACTGGATAGAATCTGGATCGCCATGCAGGACTGCGTGGCTCGTGGTCTCAGGCAGGAAGGTGTGCTGCCTGGAAACCTCAAGGTGCGTCGCCGGGCCGCGTTGATGGCTCGCAACCTGGAAGAGGCGGGTATCGGCGACCCGCTCAACGCAATGGAATGGGTGAATGTCTGGGCGCTGGCGGTCAATGAGGAGAACGCCTCGGGTGGCCGGGTGGTGACTGCGCCCACCAATGGCGCGGCGGGAGTGATTCCTGCGGTGCTGCATTACTATGTGAATTTTATTCCCGACTCCGATGTAGAGGGCGTTTATCGCTTCCTGCTTACAGCCGGTGCCGTTGGAGTGCTTTACAAGCGCAACGCATCCATTTCCGGCGCTGAGATGGGCTGCCAGGGAGAGGTGGGTGTGGCCTGTTCGATGGCAGCTGCCGGTCTTGCCGCAGCCCGGGGAGCGACACCCGAGCAGGTGGAAAATGCCGCTGAAATTGGTATGGAACACAATCTGGGGCTGACCTGTGATCCGGTGGGCGGCCTGGTTCAGATTCCCTGTATCGAACGTAATGCCATGGGTGCGGTGAAGGCGATTAATGCCGCCAGCCTGGCCAGGCGTGGTGACGGAAAGCACAGCGTCAGCCTGGACCAGGTGATCGCGACCATGCGCCAGACAGGCCTGGACATGGCGAGCAACTACAAGGAAACCTCGTTGGGCGGTCTGGCGGTGAACGTACCCGAGTGCTAGTTGCGTGACGGGTGATTAAGCAGTGCCGCTAGTCTTCTGCCTGGCCGCTGTTGGCTGGCCAGTCGAAATGGGTCAGGGTTCCTGTTTCCCAATCCAGGTCTTCCCATTTTTCAAGCTCAAAGACGATTTCCGCGTAGCTACTGGTGGGCATGGATTTCACGCAGGCATCCGCCAGGCGTCCAGCGAATCCGGTGATGCCGGGATTGTGTCCGACCACCATGATTTCACAGGTCGCTACAGTCAACTCGCGGATCACAGACATCAGATCACCGGGTTCCGCAAGGTAAAGTCGGCGGTCATCGGAAATTACCGTCTCGCTTACTCCCAACTCTCCTGATACCAGTTTGCTCGTGCGTTTTGCCCGGGTTGCGGGACTACTGAGAATTTTGCCGGGCTTGATGCCACGGGCGGCCATGCGCTGACCCATCTCCACGGCATCGTCTTCACCGCGCTCATTCAGGTGGCGCTCAAAATCACTTTGGCCCCCCTGTGCCCAGCCGCTCTTCGCATGACGTAGGAGAATAAGTTTCAGCATGATTGGAGAGGTCCTTTCCTGTTACGCGACGCCAGTCGCTATGCCGCAGGCGGTTTCAGGGCAACTGTCTACGGTGAGCTTGGGGAGTTGTCCCGGTACTGCTGAAGACGCTCCAGCATCCAGTCTTTCAATGGCATCCGTTGGCCGTCTGACAGTATTACTTCGTATGCCTTGCCGGTCATCAGGCTGCGGGTCGCGGTGAGTTCGATGAATTCTTCGGGGGTCGTGATCTCGGCGTGAAAATGTTGGTACTTTCGCCGTATGTGCTGGGCAGCCTTGTCGCCGGTAGCGCGATTACCGTTCCGGATAAAGGTCAGTCCGGAATTTTCCACCGCAGCGATCAGGTGCTCGCAGGCAGCGTCAAGCTCCAGGGCGCTTGCCTCTTCGTCGATGGATTGCGCCACGCCGGCTTGGGTAACTAGAAGAAAAAAGGCAGTTAGCAGCAATCTCGTCACAATGACCTCTAGTCAGTATCGACTTGCACCTGGATCATTCCGTTGTGCACCCGCGTGGGGAAGGTGGCTACCGGCTCGTAAGCGGGCGCGGTCATCGCCTTGCCGGTGCGGATGCAAAAACGTGCGCCGTGTCGGGGGCAAATGATCTGGTCGCCGTCTATCGGGCCGCCGGTCAATTCCTCGTTGTCATGGGTGCAAATATCTTCGATGGCGTAGTACATGCCGTCCAGGTTGAA
>JBFFTZ010000135.1:0-7137 GCA_041571575.1 Gammaproteobacteria bacterium
ATACTGCTCACGAACTTCCACCAGTTCGGTTCGAATGACCGACAGGAGCTTTTCGGGGCTTTCCAGAATGCTGATATATTCTTGAATACTTTCAATTAAAACTTTGTATTCATTGATAATCTTGTCTTGCTCGAGACCCGTAAGGCGATGAAGCTTCAGGTCCAGAATTGCCTGTGCCTGGGTCACGGACAGGCGGTAATCCTCCCCCTGCATGCCGAATTCTTCTTCGATTGAATCAGGGCGTGTTGCCTCGGCTCCTGCTCTCTCCAGCATCTGTATAACGACACCCGGCTTCCAGCCGCGAGACACCAATGCGATCCGCGCTTCGGCCGGTGATGCCGAGGCCTTGATGGTGGCGATCACCTCATCGATGTTCGCCAGGGCCACTGCCTGACCTTCCAGAATATGAGCCTTTTCCCGCGCCTTGCGAAGCTCAAAGATAGTGCGGCGGGTCACGACTTCGCGGCGATGGCGCACGAAGCAATCCAGCATGGTCTTCAGGTTGATCAGCTGTGGGCGGCCTTCAACAAGGGCCACCATGTTGATACCAAACACGCTCTGCAGCAGTGTTTGCTTGTAAAGATTGTTCAACACTACATCGCTGGGCTCGCCACGACGCAGCTCGATCACCATGCGCATACCATCCTTATCGGATTCGTCGCGAAGTTCGGTAATACCCTCTATTTTGCGTTCCCGCACCAGCTCGGCAATCTTCTCCAGGAGCCGGGCCTTGTTCACCTGGTAGGGAAGCTCGGTAACGATGATGGACTCTTTTCCATTACTTTCGTTACGCTCGATGTGGCTCAGCGCCCGCACATGAATACGGCCACGACCGGTGCGATAAGCTTCCAGGATGCCCTGTGCGCCGTTGATGATCCCCGCTGTCGGAAAGTCCGGGCCCGGAATTAACTGCATAAGCTCCGGCAAGGAAATATCCGGGTTATCAATGGTGGCAAGACAAGCATCGACCACTTCACCCAGGTTGTGGGGAGGAATATTGGTCGCCATTCCCACTGCGATACCTGCCGATCCATTAACCAGCAGGTTTGGTATCCGGGTAGGCAGAACGCCGGGCTCTGACTCTGACTCATCGTAGTTAGGGACGAAGTCGACGGTTTCCTTTTCAATGTCCGCCAGCAATTCATGGGCCATCTTGGCCATTCGCACTTCGGTGTAACGCATAGCGGCCGGCGCATCGCCATCTACCGAGCCAAAGTTGCCCTGGCCATCGACCAGCATGTAGCGCATTGAGAACGGCTGAGCCATACGCACGATGGTGTCGTAAACAGCCGAATCACCATGGGGATGGTATTTACCGATAACGTCACCAACCACACGGGCTGATTTCTTGTATGGCTTGTTGAAATCATTACCCAATTCTCGCATGGCAAAAAGCACACGCCGATGCACCGGTTTCAGACCGTCTCGCACGTCTGGAAGCGCACGTCCCACGATCACGCTCATCGCGTAATCGAGGTAGGAACGCCTCATCTCGTCTTCCAGGTTCACCGGGATAATTTCGGGGGTAATATCAGTCATGTACAAGACTCGCGGTCAAATGACCAGCAAATAGTTAAGCCAATGAAAAAGCTGGATTTTAGGTATTTAGCATCGCCAGCTTCAAAGCATGAAATTTTAACACAAAACCGGCCGCTTATGCAGCTCGAAAAGGACCGTTTTTATTGATCTTTCAGACTGGCAATTGCCTGGCCAAACGGGGCATTCAGACGCCCCTTCTCCGTCACGATCACATCCACCAACTCCGCCGGGGTCACATCGAACACTCGATTTGACACCGACACACCCTCAGGAGGCCGGTCTGAGCCGGTTGCAGCCCATATTTCTGACCAATCGCGAGCTTCAATGCTGACCTGATCGCCCGAGGCCGTTCGGTGATCCACGGTTGAGGTCGGCGCCACCACCATAAAGCGCACTCCATGGGCCCGGGCCAGCACCGCCAGGGAGTAGGTACCGATCTTGTTAATTACATCGCCATTTGCGGTAATCCGGTCGGCACCCACCACAACCCACTGAACCTTGCCCTCACGCATGAACGTGGCAGCGGCTGAGTCAGTGATCAGGGTCACAGGAATCTCGGAACGGGCCAGCTCCCAGGTAGTCAACCGGGCACCCTGCAACCAGGGGCGGGTCTCGTCTGCGAATACCCGAGAGACTTTTCCGGCTTTCCAGGCTGAGCGGATCACTCCAAGGGCAGTACCATAACCGCCTGTAGCCAGCGCACCTGCGTTGCAGTGGGTGAGAACACCGCTATCAGCGTCCATCAATTCAGCGCCCAGATCGCCCATTAAGTGATTCGCTTCAATGTCCTGGCGATGAATCCGGCAGGCCAGCTCGAACATACTGCCCAGCAGTTCTGCCCGGCCAGTGGCCTCTATGCAAAGCCGCATTTGATCAACCGCCCAGACCAGGTTCACGGCCGTGGGTCGGGCCGCCGCCAGCATATCCAGATCTTGTAGCAACAGTTTTTTCCAATGACCGGCGTTCTCCTCCAGCCGCGCGCGGGCCGCCAATACGGCCCCGTAGGCAGCGGTTACACCAATTGCCGGGGCGCCACGCACAACCAAATCCGTGATTGCCCTGGCGGCCTCGGTAACCGTCTCGAGGCTCAGGTACTTTTCCTTCCCGGGCAACAACCTTTGATCCATCAGCACCAATCTGTCATTGCTCCAGCTAACCGGTTCTATTTTCATGGTGTCGCCCATCAATTTACTCCTGACCAACAAGATTCGACCCTTACGCGGTAGCTACTGAAGCCACCTTGCTTATAATACGGCTTTTCACGCCATCCTGGCCGGCAAACAAGGCGTCAGGGCTTGAACAGGGAAATGCCCGATGACGCAACAAGTCGATACCATCATTTCAGCCAGGTACATCGTACCGGTCATTCCCGCTATCGCGCTGGAGAATCACGCCCTGGTGATCCACCAGGGGCGCATTCTGGATCTCCTCCCAGAAACTGAAACCAGAGAAAAGTACTCGACCTCAAATTGGCTGGAGCGTCCTAATCACACGTTGATTCCCGGCCTTGTCAATGCCCATACCCACCTGGCCATGACCTTGTTCCGCGGTATCGCGGATGACCTGCCCCTGGAAGAGTGGCTGCGGGAACACATCTGGCCGGCGGAGCAAGAATGGGTAGGCCCGGACTTCGTTCGCGATGGCACCGAACTCGCCCTGGCAGAAATGATCCGGGGTGGCACCACTTGCGCCAGCGACATGTACTTTTTCCCGGAGGTTACCGCGGGCACCGCAGCCGGTTTGGGCATGCGAATGGTGGTGGGCATGCCCATCATCGAGCTAGAGACCGCATGGGCCAAATCCGCCGAAGAATGTTTTGCAAAGGGACTTGAAGTACACGATGCCTATCGGGGCCACCCCTTAATCAGCACCGCATTTGCACCCCATGCCCCCTATACCGTGAGCGACGAATCCCTGTCCCGCATCTGCAAGCTGGCAAACGAACTGGAGTTGCCGGTACATATGCACTTGCACGAGACCGCCCGGGAGGTCGATGAATCGGTTCAGAGCACTGGCGAGCGCCCGGTAGCCCGCCTGCAAAGGCTGGGCCTGATGAGCCGTCAACTGGTTGCCGTACACATGACATGCCTCAACGATGAGGACCTGACCATGGCCTCGGAGGGCAACATCAGCGTGGTTCATTGCCCGGAGTCCAACATGAAACTGGCCAGCGGCACCTGCCAGGCGGCCACCTTGAGAGACCTGGGGATTAACGTGTGCCTGGGCACCGATGGCGCCGCCAGCAACAACGACCTGTCGATGCTTGGAGAAATGCGCAGCGCCGCGTTACTTGGCAAGCTAACCACTGGGGACGCCGCTGCATTGCCCGCAGCCGAGATACTGGAAATGGCCACCATCAACGGCGCCAGAGCCCTGGGGCTGGAAGATCAGATTGGCTCCCTGGAGCCGGGAAAGTGGGCGGATATCTGCTGCGTCGATATGCACGCCCTGCACTTGCAGCCGCTCTACGACCCGATTTCCCAACTGGTGTACTGCGCTGATGACAGCGATGTAAGCGATGTGTGGATAGGCGGTCGACAGTTGCTGGAATATCGTCGTCTAAAGAACCTTAACGAGAAATCCCTGTTTGAAAAATCAGCCCGCTGGGCAGAACGTCTGTCAGGGTTTGGGATAAACGGATAAGCTATACGCATGACCTCAAAAGTTAATGTCGACGAACGCGAAATCGCGCAATTCGAAGCCCTCGCCCACCGCTGGTGGGACCCCGAGGGTGAAATGCGTCCTCTTCACTTGATAAATCCCTTGCGGCTTCAATACATCCGTGAACGCAGCGAACTCAAAGCAAATAGGGTGCTGGATGTGGGTTGTGGAGCCGGCCTGCTAAGCGAAGCCATGGCCTCCGAGGGCGCCCAGGTTACCGGTGTAGACCTGGCCGAGGCATCGCTTGGAGTGGCCCGGCTGCACCTGCTGGAAAGCGAGCTTGAGGTTGATTACCGGAATATCAGCATTGAAGAGTTGGCCAAGGAACAACCTGGGAGCTTCGATATCATTACTTGCATGGAAATGCTTGAGCATGTGCCGGACCCCGAATCGGTAGTACGTGCCTGCACCACCCTGGTGCGGCCCGGGGGCACTGTATTTTTCTCGACCTTGAACCGTAACCCGAAAGCCTATCTGCTGGCAGTACTTGGTGCAGAATACATAATGCGAATGCTCCCCGCCGGCACCCACGATTACAAAAAATTTATTCGCCCGTCAGAACTCGGCGCCTGGTGCCGAGGCGCCGGGCTGAGCATTAGTGGCATGGCTGGCTTGCACTACCACCCACTGCACCAGAATTTCTACCTGGGAGATAATGTGGATGTGAATTACCTCATGCATTGCCAACTGGGCGAGACCGCAGGCCAATGAGTCCTGATTACCGACCCATGAGCGTGCTGTTCGACCTGGATGGCACCCTGGTTGATACCGCCCCGGACATGGCCAACGCACTGAATCAACTGCTGGCGGAGCACGGCAAACCCGATCTGCCCTACGAGAGCATCAGGCCCCATGTATCCAATGGCGCCCGAGGCCTGCTGGGACTGGGTTTTGATATCGACACTCCTCATCCGGAGTACGAAGGGCTGCGACAGCGATTCCTGAACTTGTATGGCAGCGATATCAGCACCCGTTCGAGACTGTTTGAGGGTATGGATGAAGTCCTGGACGTCCTGGAGTCCCAGGGAATTATCTGGGGCATCGTAACCAACAAGCCCGGCTGGCTTACCATGCCTCTAGTCGAGGCGTTGGATATTCACAAACGAGCTGCCTGTGTAGTTTCTGGAGATACCTGTGAACGGGCGAAACCTCATCCCATGCCTTTGCTTCATGCAGCCCAACGCATAGGACTCGAGGCGGAAAGCTGTCTGTATGTGGGCGATGCAGCAAGAGACATCGACGCCGCAAGAGCAGCCGGCATGCCAGTCATCGCCGCCGGTTACGGTTACCTGGAGCCTGGGAGTGATCCCAGCCAGTGGGGTGCGGACGCCATGGCCTCGCATCCGCTGGAGTTATTGCAGCTAATTGGCATACGGCCCTAAGCCACTGGCGGATAGAGGTACCGATGGTGCTTCGTAGCATCCAGGCACCTTCCGAAATAGAACCAGACGATTCATGAGCAGCTCAGCACCCACCCACCTGACTCCAAGTTTCTATGCACGCCTGTTTTGTTCCAGCGAACAACAGGCGGCGCTGGATGCAACGATTGCATTACACCGAGAGATAACCTCAATCCCGCACACGGTGAGCGAGTCTGGGGTTGCCCGGGCCAAACTGGCCTGGTGGCAAAATGAGCTAGACGCAGGAAACGCCGCACCTGCCCGGCACCCCCTGGCCCGGGCTTACTTCGATCTTTCTCAATATAGCCCCCGACAAGTCGGGTTATTCACCACAATTATTGAGGGTGTAGAGGACAGGGTTTCCGGTGTACTGCCAGATTCCGAGACGACCCTGGCCAAGCACTGCCACAAGGCAATGGGCGCCTACATGGAACTCCTGGCTGCGCTGACGCTGAAACCGGGGCAAGCCCTTACCCAGGAATCTAGACATTTTTCATCCCTTGTCGGGGCAGGCATTTACCTCAGCACCCACGCCATCGCCTGCGCCGCCCATGAGCGCCCCTGCGAACTCGCCTCCGCCCTTCCAGCCAGGCAGTCAGAAACAGGGAACACAATCAAACCGGTGTTAACCCATGCAGCTGGCTTGATGAACCGCGCTTTGAGCCTGCCCTCCGGCGGACAAGGCTTGATATACCACCATGGCATGCTGAGAATCCACCAGCGATTAAACAGAAAAGCGCTTTCTCAGGCTAAAATAAAAACAGGCAAGCCCCCACAATTGAATGGCTTCCAGATGCTGGCCTGCGCCTGGCAAGGCGCCCGGGCAGCCGTTGCAAGATCACCCCAGCAGGACTCATGACTATGACCGTTGACGTACAAACACTCGCCCGCGCCTACCACCCCGATACCGACACACTGAGTGACCGGGTAATACTTATTACCGGGGCCGGCGCAGGAATCGGCGCCGAGCTTGCCGTCACAAGCGCCGCATGCGGTGCCCGGGTCGTGTTGCTGGGGAAAACGATTTCACGGCTCGAGGCAACCTACGATCGAATCATCGCCATGGAAAGAGAGCGTCCATCCATTTATCCCATGGACCTGCAGGGCGCCACGCCTGAGAATTATGCCGAGCTGGCCCAGGTCCTGAAAAAAGAATACGGCCGTCTGGACGGACTCGTGCACAACGCGGGCATCCTGGGGGATCGATCACCTATAGAACATTACGACCCGGGTGTTTGGCAAAAAACCCTGCACGTGAACCTTACGGCACCTTTCCTGATGACCCAGGCGTGCATGCCATTACTGAAGCTGTCGGATGACGCCTCGGTGATCTTTGTTTCCAGCGGGGTTGGCCGTAAAGGACGGGCTTACTGGGGTGCCTATGCATGCTCGAAATTCGGCATTGAAGGCTTGTCCCAGGTCTTTGCTGACGAAACCGAGACGAACACCGCAATCCGCTCAAACTGCGTCAACCCAGGCGCGACCCGGACAGCCATGCGCAAGGTCGCCTATCCAGGCGAAGACGCCAACTCTCTCA
>JBFFTZ010000136.1:0-7115 GCA_041571575.1 Gammaproteobacteria bacterium
AGCTGCTTCACCTAAGTTCCTCCCGGTAAAGGCGGTTTTTCTCATCTGCCTAAAAAGTTGATCAAAATCCTCAGCACTTTTTACATCCAGGCTTCCAGAAATCTTCCTGCCACCGTGTGTCGGTCATCAGGAAGTCTGCATGGGAATAGGTCAGTTCCAGCGCGCTTTCCTCGGCAGATTCATTCATGAAGGTGAAAATATCGCTCACCCAGGTACGGTCGCCTCGCGGATTACCCTCAAGACTCATTCGTTGAGCCAGGTCCGGTCCGTTGGACGGATTAAACTCGAAGCTTGGCAGGGCGCGGGACTCAAGGGCCGAGGCGGCATCCAGATAAGTGGGCAATATTGAGTTTCCGCCACCGGCGTTGGTGTAAACACTGAACAAGGCGGGGCCCTGGTAGGCGGCACCGGCAGTAAATGCCTTGCGCAAGCCCGCCGGGTTAGACGAGGTGCCCTGGAATACAAAAGCCGAACCCAGGGACATTGCCAAGGCGGCCAGTCGGGCAGGCCAAGCAGGCGACTCACTGCGTTCACCTGCGTCCAGGGAATTTAATTGAAGCACGACCTTGATGGCCGCTTCGCTGCCGAGCAACTCAATAAGCTCACCTGCGTCTGACAGTTCCACTTCATCCTGTGACAAATTCAATACCACGGGCGGACACAGGGAACGTTCTTCCTCGCTCAGGTGGGTGAAACCAAAGTCACTGAAAAATTCATCATGAATCGCTGTGTCGTACTGATTTGCAAGTTCCAGTTCGGCGATGCGAATCGCTCGGAAAAAGCTCACCATGTGCGCTTCGCGCTGGTTAACCTGCAGCACGGCATCGGCAACGCTTTTTGGGTGAGCCTCCATGTCAAACGGGGCTTGCAGGGTGCTGCTAAGTCCATAGATCGGGAGCATTGCCCGCAGCGTATCCAGTGCCTCAGCGATTCGCGCATAGCGCTCGGCCGGCAGGGACTCCGCCTTCGGGGTACTGTCCAGCAACTCGGACATGCGATCGAAGTCCAGGTCCTGGCGTCCCGAGGAACCAAGAGTGTTCCGAAGATGATCGGCTGACCTGGCCTCGGGTTTGTGTTGGGCATCTGCCCGGAGTATTCCCCCGAGGCGGTGCACCAGTTGCTGGAGTTCTGTTCTGAATTGTTCGCAATGCTGGTTCCAGAACTGGCGCCCAACGCTTCGGTAAAGCCGCGAAGGAATCTCAGTAGAGCAACCGGCAACATAGGTCAGTTCGGGAAGCGCAGCGACGATCAAATCCAGATCAGAATTCAGTACGGTTTTGCGAGCGTCTTCCATTTTGGAATTCGCCAGCATCTGATCGCGTACCCTTGTCGAGAGTTCCTGCAGGTCCCCAATGGAGTCGCCTGCCAGGGCGTCTTTTAATGCGGCTTCGAACTGGTAAGCATGGCGACGAAGACGCTCCCTGGGATCGCCTTCCAGACCGGATTCATTAACGATGTCGTCAACACGCGAGGTCAGGGGCTGGGCATCGGCCCGTCCATCCGGACCAGGAATCAGAAGCGGGTATTCATGGCGAATGCTTCGCATATCCCGAAACGGATGCAGCAGGGCAGGCCATACACGGGAATTTTTCGAGGCGGTTTCCCTGTCGCCATGAAGGTGAAATTGCAGCAGCGCACGCAGTACCCGGGCAGGTGCTAAATTCTCATCAGGCGTTACCGCCACCTGCCTGGGCAAACCGGTGCCAGTCGCCGCAGTCACAGGAACTGCAGGTGCGTCCACTGATACTGATTGTACGGAATCCTTGGCCATGATCTGGTTAGTCCCCGGCTTTGCTTGAGGTACTTGGGAAAATGCCGAAACGGTCAAACGAACGGTTCAGGATTTCTTCGGTCAACTCGGGTTCTGGCAACCTCTGGGGGCGGCGCAGTTCGTCATAGGTTGGCACCATCTCGTTGCGGTACAAAATGCCTACCGGCACCTTGTCCTCAAGCGAGGCGACCTGGCGAGCCGCATTCAGATCACTGCTGTCATGAGCAACGCGAGTCTTGTAAATTTTCGCGGTGGCATCACTCAGTTGCACGCCGTCGGGGGAGTCCATGACTGCAATGTTGTCGGGGTTCGCCAGCAGTTGATCCCACGCGGTCGGCATAAAGTGCGGGCAGCGCTGCAAGATGCGAACAAAGGCGAGGCCCTTGTGGTTATACGCTTCGCGAAGAACCTTGTAGAGCAAGTCAGGAATCCACTCAACGACCTGGGCAACAAATGAAACGTTGGTGACACCCAGGGTCACGGTCAGGGGGTTCATTGCTTTCAGCAAATTGCCGTAAGGCGTGGTTGAGGTAATCCGGCCCAGTGGCGTGGTCGGTGAGGCCTGGTTCTTGGTCAGGCCGTAGATGTTGTTGTCATGCAGCATGACAACCATCTTCATATTGGTGCGGATCGCGTGAATCCAGTGAGCCGTGCCGATACTGCAGCAGTCCCCGTCACCCATATTCACAAACACATCCAGGTCGGGACGCCGGATTTTGACGCCCTGGGCTACCGGCAGCGCACGACCGTGCAGGCCGTGGAACCCGTAGGTACCCATGTAGTGAGGGAAACGGGCGGCACAACCGATGCCGGAGACAAATACGGTTTTCTCCGGAGCCAGTTGTTCGTCGCGGCATAGCCTCTGGGTCGCGGCCAGGATGCCGTTATCCCCACATCCCGGACACCAGCGAGATTCCTTGCCCTGGTACTCATCAAGCTCGTGATATTCCTGGTCGAGCTTTAAAACACTTTCTGATTTCAAACCAAACATTTACGTAGCCCCTTGACTGCCGCTATTTCAGGCGCGAACGGATCATTTTTGCTATAGCACCGGGCTTCATCGGTTGCCCGTGAACGTTGGACCAGCAGTCCACGTCGATCAGATATCGTGCGCGTAGCAAAAAGGCGAGGTTGGCATAACGCCGGTTATCCTCATCGATGATTTCATCCGCCAGATCGTCGGAGTAGTTAATCTCCACCGTCATGACCTTCTTGAATTTCTGCATGATTTCCCGAATTCCGGAAGCCATGGGTTGCAGGAAGGTCAGGTGCATGGACGACACTTTCAGACCATCCTTGCGCGCCCTCATCACCGCTTCTTCGATCGCGCCTTTGGTGCTGCCCCAACCGACGATCAGCAGATCGCCCTGCGGATCCCCCACCACTTCCGGGGTCTTCAGAGTCTTCTGGAATGCAGCAAGCTTCAGACTGCGATAACGCGAACTTTCCTGGTTAACGCCCGACTCGTAGGCCACGGCGCCTGATCCTGTATGGGCCAGGCCGGTCAGGGTATACAGACCGTTCAACTGACCGGGGATCGCCCGGCTGGACATGCCGGTTTTTTCATCCCAGGCATAAGGCTTGTGACCGACCGGAAGCGGACTTTGATCGATAGGCGGAGCCAGCCATTCCTCGCGGAATTCCGGCCTCAGGAACGCCTGCTGACCGGTGGCCAGGTTCGCGTCACTGAGAACCACCACCAGCGAACGGAAGGTTTCGGCAATCTTCCGCGCGGTAATGACCGAGTAGAAGCAGTCCTCAATGGTTGCCGGCGCCATCACGATCTTGGGTGCATCGCCGGGTACGCCGAAAATGGCGGAGAGAAGGTCGCCTTGTTCAACCTTGGTCGGCAGGCCGGTACTGGGACCGCCGCGTTGCACATTAACCATGACCAGTGGAATCTCGGCCATGACAGACAAGCCCATCAGCTCAGTTTTCAGAGCCATGCCAGGGCCAGAGGTAATGGTTATCGCACACTTGCCGGCGTAGGAGGCGCCCAGTGCGAAGGCACAGGCAGCAATCTCATCCTCGGCCTGGTGCACGACACCGCCCAAATCCTCAAAAATCTCGCTCAGGTAGTGAGAGGCCGAGGTGGCAGGGGTAATCGGGTACATCGCGCACACGTCCATGCCCGATGCCACGGTGCCCAGGGCGACCGCGGTATTGCCGTTCATGACCACCTGGGACTGTGAGACACCCGGAGCGGGGATCACGTAGCGCAGGTCGAGGTTGGCTTCGGCCCATTGGTAACCGGCGTCCAGCAAATCAAGATTTGACTGGATGACTTTTTCACCCTTCTTCTTGAATTTCTTGCTGATTTCCTGGCGAACAATGTCCAGGTCCCGGGAGTACATGCAGGAGAGGATGCCGACCACGAAGATGTTCTTGCCTCGTTGCGGGTTGTCCACAACCTTTCGGCATTCCTCTTCCATATTGATTTCAACAACACGGTAGCCCTTGGCTACCAGTCTGTCGTGGGCCTCAATATAAACAGAAACGATTTCCGGTTCCCTTTCCTCACGCCACTTGCTCTCGAGCAAGATGGTCGCGCCAGGCTTGAATTCGCCAGCCGCCTCGCGGCCCAACAGGACCTGGTCATTGAAGGACACCACCAGGTCGGCTTCGTCACCGGCGTTGGTAATATTATCAACGCCAATACGAATCCGGTTGCCACTGGCGCCGGCGGTACTTCGTGCAGGGGGTTCAATCTCCGCCGGTATAATTTCTACCGTCCAGACCCCGTTCCCCATCTTGGCGGATACGGTGCCAAACATCTGGCCGGCGGTTTGAGCGCCTTCACCGGAGTCTGAGATGATTTCCACGATATGCTCATCGATCTTTTGGATCGTGGCGCTCATTGAATTTTCCGCTTTCGCGGTTTGGGCCCGGTTCTCGGGCGACAGGGTCGAATGCATGTGCCTACGCTTCCTGATGATTTGGGTTCCGAAAGCGGCGCATTTAACCGGTGCCCATCTTGGCCCCGCACCGTCAGGGATTAAAACCTGACGATCTTTAATTTTCACATCCTGGTGACGGATTTTCCGGCTTTCTTGTTGCGCCTGAGCACTAGTTAACCTTGTGCATAAAAAATCGAAACCCGTACAGTTACCTACAACGAGAACGGTTTTACGAAGGGAAAAAACCCCTTGGGGGACAGTATGTTGGGGGTTTTCGCGAGACGAATCTGTACCAAGTCCATTAGGCAATCTCGTCTGGCTCACTATATGTGGGCTTTGTGAGCCATGAGAGGTGGCGGCCTTATTCCGTGGCAGACAGCTTTGTCTTGGCTGCCGGCCAGGTCTGAACCGGGTAAATATTTTTCATTTATTAGGCCCCGGGGACGGGTATGACCGCTTCCCAAAGCCGAGTGGGGTTTAAACCCGGCGCCTGATGCGCAACTTTTTGGGGCCGGTCCGGGGTCTCCAGGGGCGACAGAATCGGGGATGGCGGTTCCGGGGGGGGGGCAGGTTTTTAACTTTCGGGGTGATAGGGCGCTCAATTTCCCGTCTCGCGGGATTTGATTTGTGGTAAATCTGTCAAGGTCACTCCAGGAGCAACAGGAATTCAGGGAGATTATCGTCTTGTCATATCAATGGCGTTTGCCGGGGGGGACAAGGATCCACACCCCGCAGTTCAAGGTGTTCATGGCAATTTCCTGGCTCGTCGCACTGCTGCTTCCGAGCCTGGGGCTGGGCGCCCTGGACCTGAACCAGGCAAGGGTCGAAAGACTGGATAATGGCCTTACGGTCATCCTGCTGGAGGATTCGGGGTTTCCGGCCGTCAGTGTGCAAATGCTGTATCGGGCCGGTGGGCGGGATGAACAATATGGCCAGACAGGCCTTGCCCATTTCCTTGAACATATGGCGTTTCGGGCCACCGACAACTTTCCAGATACCGATGTGGTGAGTCGTATCTATGCGGCGGGTGGGGAATGGCACGGGTATACCTGGGTAGACCAGACCACGTATTTTGAGACGGTTCCGGTGTCCGAGCTGGATACCGCACTGCGTATTGAAGCCGATCGAATGAACCGCCTGAAGCTTCCAGGCAACGAGTTGGAGTTCGAGCGAGGCGCTGTACTGGCTGAAATGCATGGTTACAGCAACGATCCGGCGTCGCTACTGCATGATCAGCTGGTTTTTACCGCCTTCCAGGGCCATCCCTATCGAAATAATGTGATCGGCCTGGAGAGCGATATCCAGCGAATGGAGCTGGCGGACATCAAGGCCTTCTATCGGCAGCATTACCATCCCGGTAACGCGGTACTGGCCATTGCGGGTGATATGGACAGCGAACAGGCGCTGTCCAGAGTGAAGGCGTTGTTTGGCGAGTTTCCCGCGAGCGAGCCGAGTCCGCTGCCCCGCACCGTGGAGGCGCCCCAGCAGGGACTCAGGCGCATCAACCTGACCGGACCGGGCCCCAACAGTCTCTTTGAGATTGCCTACCAGGCACCCTCGGCACGGAATAAGGACTTCCCGGCGTTCCTGATCATGAGGGAACTGCTGGCTGGTAGCGGCGGCATTAACTTTCACCAGGACAACGGTGTGGCCCAGGTACGGCGCGGCACTTTGCTGTCTGGACTTACCGGCGACCTGCGCAGCTGGTACCCGGTTTCTGCCCAGACTTACCTGTTTTCCCTGGCAGGAAGCATTGGCCCGGACGATAGCCCGCTCAGTCTTGAGGAGGGCATGGAGCAGCGTATAGCCAGCCTCAGGTCCACACCGGTATCCGGCGAGGTGTTGTCACGGGCAGTTGTCGACCTGAAGCGAGAATTGGCCTTCGACCTGCAGACCACCGAAGACGCAGCACATCAGCTGGCCTATTTCGACGGCCTGGGGGCCCTTGGGGTATTACTGGACCTGGGCGACGCCATCGAAGCGGTTACTCCCGGGGACGTACAAAGAGTTGCCAATCGCTATCTCCAGCCCCACCACCGGACTATCGGCTGGTCATTGCCCGGCGGGCTTCGCGCTCCCGGAGAGTTGTCTACAGAACGGCCACAGCAATTTGGAGTTCACCGGAAACCCCGGCAAAAATCATCCACCGCGATTGCATCGGTTGCGACCATCACCCGGCTCTCGGGGGGCATGCCGGTAATCTGGCAACAGGCCGTGGCTTCGCCGACATTGCATGCGCAGCTGCTGCTGGCGGGAGAAGCCTGGGAGGCTCCCGAGCTGTTAAGCACCGGTTTTCCTGAACCGGGATTCAGCTCCCTTGGGATGAGTTTTCTGTCCTCCGAGCTAGTCCAGGGGCTGGATGGCCTTGCCGGTCAACTGGATAAGCTTCACGCTTCCCCTGGCCAGGAGGCCGATTCTATCCAGGACCCCGGTGCCCGGCTGGAGGC
>JBFFTZ010000137.1:0-7114 GCA_041571575.1 Gammaproteobacteria bacterium
AAAACCGCTACTCACTGGTGAGTACTTGTTGGGCTTTCTCGAGAAGCTTTGGCAACTGGATGAGTTGATGGCCCGGGAGCAACTGGGCCTGTTGGAGATGAATCCACTGGTGGTCGATAGAGCCGGTGATCTTGTGGCGCTGGATGGCGTAGGTCTGCGCGCTGCAGAAACTCCCCTGGAGCCCTGCCCGGTGCCTTTCCACGACGACAGCTTCCTCAATCCACGCCGGATTGCGGTGGCGGGAGTCTCGGCGAAGGCTGGAAACGTCGGCGGGATGATAGTGGAGAACCTTCGCCACTCATCCTTGACGGAGGAGGGCTTGCTGGTGATCAAGCCCGATGTCGACAGCTTCGCCGGGGTTCGATGTGTGCCTGATGTCGCTGCACTGGCCGACGATCCGGTGGATATACTGATCCTGGCGCTGCCGGCGAACACCTGCGTATCCATGATTGAGCAATTATGTGCGCAGGGTGGCGGGGCGGCGATTATTTATATCGTCGCGGGCGGCATCGGTGATGGGGCCGACAAGGAGGGATTCGGCGAGCGCTTGTCCGGGCTGATCGACTCACGCCGGCGGGCCGGCCAGTGGTCCCCGGCCATCGTTGGCCCCAACGGCCTGGGTATGCTGCTGTCCCCGTTGAAGTTGAACAGCCTGTTCATTCCCCAGAGCAAGCTGAACGTGCGGTTCGCACCGGACTCGGACGTGGCGCTGATAAGCCAGAGCGGCGCATTCCTCATTACCCGGCTGTCACGTCATTCAAACCTGAATCTCAAGTACGGCTTCTCCATTGGTAACCAGCTGGACATGAAGTTGTCGGATTTCATGGCCCTGGTGGCCCGGGACAAGTCTGTCCGGGTGCTGGGCATTTACGTGGAGGGCTTCGTGGGTGGCGATGCCTGCGCAGTGGCCAAACTGGTGGAGCAGTTCAGGGCCGAGGGTCGCCACGTCATCATTTACAAGGGTGGCCGCTCCCGGTTGGGAGAGGCGGCTGCCGCGAGCCATACCGGCGCCATGACCGGCGATTATCACGTGCAAAAAAGACTGCTGCACAAGGCCGGGGCGATACTCACCGAGTCATTCAACCAGTTCAACGCAGTGCTTAAATGGATGGCCGCCTACCCGGAGCTGAAAGAACTGGGCAAGCTGGCAATCGTGACCAACGCCGGTTACGAAACCGTGGGCAGCGTGGATACCCTGGGGGACAACGATCCGGGTCGGCTTTACGTGCTCAGTGACGATAACCGTGCCGCCCTTGGCCAGGTGCTACGGCGTCACGGCATGCAGGGGCTGGTGGCGCCGGCGAATCCCCTGGACCTGACGCCCATGGCCGATGAAGAGGTTTACCTGGATTGCGTGAGGGCCATGCTGGAATTCGGTGCCGGGGTCGTCATGCTGGGACTCGTTCCCCTGTCGGAACAACTCGACACCAACCAGTTGACCCAGGCCGAGGCATTCGCCGCCAGGCTGAAATCCCTTGCCCAGGCCCATGATCGACTCATCGGTATCGTGGTGGATGCGGGCGTGCCGTACCAGCGTTACAAGGCGGTGTTTGAACGCCAGGGTTTCCCCGTCTTCGATGGCATGGACATGGGCGTGCTGGGCATCAACGTGCTGAAGAACAGCCGCTAACCAATTAATGGGGCCGGATACATTTATTGCCGGATATTCGTGCTTGCCTCGGCGGTACGGAAATTCGCGTCCAACCGCAATACATGCAAACGGGTACTATCCCAGCTATCCCAACCCGGAGTTGAACCGAAAGACATGCTGAGCCTGCGCGACGCCCTTGATGAACTGCTTTATCCGCTGAAAGACCCTGCAATGTTGTTGGCATTGCTGTTCTTCTCAGTGCTGTTTAGCCTGGCAATTTTTTCAGGCTTGTTTGGCCTGTGGTTGATGGCAGCGATAGTCCCCGGATTCTTTCAGTACTTGCTCGTGGTCATGCAAGCCCGTGCCGACAACAAGGAAGTCCCCGCGGTTGACGTGAATTTGTTCAGCTTTGCACAAAGGCTTTGGAGCCTGTTCCCGATGGTCCTGTTGACGGTGGCCGGCTTGTCCGTTTATTACCTGGCCAGCTCCGGGCGTGAAACCTTGGCCGTCGTCGCGCTTGGCCTGGCATTTATGTTGCTGCCCTTATCATTGGCAGTGCTGACGATCACCCACAGCGCCATCGAGTGTTTGCGTCCGTCCCGCCTGTGGCTGGTCGCCAGGAATTGGGGGCGACATTACCTGCTGGTCCTGGGCGTATCGCTGGCGGGTGCCTTGCTGGTTTACCTGGCTCTTCACTACGACTTGTTCGTGTTTTTTACGATCCTGTTTACCCTCTATGCTTTCCTGCTCATTGCCAGTGTCGGTGGCCATGCCCTGGCAATCCAGGAGGCAGAGATTGAAATCTCGATACCGGACCCGGTGTTGCCCGGACCGCAGGAAATAGAGAGGAAGGAAAACCAGGTACGCACCCATGCCCTGAACCATGCTTACGGGATGGTCAGTCGAGGTAACTGCGCCGGCGGTGTCCGCCACCTGCTGGAATACATCCAGGACAGTCCGGACCCGCTGGATTGCTCTCGCTGGTTATTTACGCAAATGCTGAACTGGGAATCCCCCCAGGCTGCATTGCAGATAGGGCAGCATCTAGTCTCACGCTTGTTGGCTGAGCAGCAGGACCAGGAGGCGCTCAAAACCATCGTCCGGTGTCGTCATGCGAATTCGGACTTCACCCTGCTGGAGCCTGACTGTGCGCCGGCCGCGCGATTGGCAAAGCAGGTCTACGATCCCGAGTTAAGGCAATGGCTAGTCGAGGGCGGTTCAGGCACGGAGAAAACTGCTTGAGTCGAATCATCGTTTTTTTAGCATGCCGCATAATTCCGGTTACAAAGCGAGCGGAGTCTTCATTGTTTTAAGCATAGGGGTTCTGATAGTGTGATTTTCTGGCACCCTAAAAATATAACGATAAAGATCACACGAAAACATGATGGCACTAGTTAACGGATTAACTCCCAGCAGGATCGAGTCATGCCTGATCACGCTGTTTCTCCTAAATCTGCTGTTCGTACCTGTGCAGAATGCTGCCGCACAGGAAACCGCTGAGAACCCGGATGAGTACATCGAAGAAATTACCTCCTATGGACGCAAGTCGTTGCTGTCGTTCAAGGTTGAGATGGTGGCTGCCGAGGAAACGTATTATGACTTGTATAACCGGTTAAATGACGACGATGCCTTCGATGTCATTTGCAAAAAGGCAAGTCCTAATGGCGCGAAAAGCCGGTTTGCAAGACGAATCTGCAAAGCAAGGTTCGAGTGGGAGGCTATATCAGACAATGATCGGGACAGGTTGCAAGCTGGCTTCTTTCCCCAGGCAAACCAGGCATCCGTTCTTCGCAAGAAATTAATGGTCCTGGACAAGATGGAAAAGCTTGCCAACGAAAATCCTGAACTCAGGGAGGCGCTATTTTCCCTGACGCGAATTAGTCAAGAATTCGCGGAAGAAAAAAAGAGTCGGTGTGAAGGCCATATTTTCTGCAATGGGGATGACGGGCAATAAGAACGACTCGCGCTGAACCAGGATGCTCAACTCCTGCAAGATATTGGAAGTTCGGGTTCTGGATCCTGGGAAGATGAGTGACCGATCTCAGCGTTGCGTGGCGCTCCTCCTGTCTGCATGGAGTTTTCGAGGCCCAGGATACAGGGTATAGAAGCTATCTTCCCGGGCCCGGAGATGCATTGGCATTTGGCCCGCACCACACAGCCTTTCTCGACCGTTCGGGCCCGGTCCGTTATCATCGCTAGCTTGTCCCGGCCGTAATGTTCGCGTTGCTATTGGTGAACGCGCACTCCGCCGGTCGGGCTGCAGGCAGGAAAAAGTGCTCCGTCGACGGTGACGTCATCGCCCGGGTAGCGCTGATCTGCTGCAACCGACAGCTTTCGCCCCGACCGGGTCTGCTTCACGGAGCGCCCGGCGGCAGCCCAGGACTCGAACTCTATGGTTGATTACTTATGAATACGGCCTACCGCACACCGCTTCCCGGCACGACACTGAACTATTTCGATACTCGCGCCGCGGTGGAAGCCCTCCAGCCCGGCGCCTATGACCGACTCCCCTATGTTTCCAAGGTGCTGGCCGAGCAGTTGGTCCGCCGCTGTGATCCGGGGATGCTGACCGAGTCCCTGGGACAGATCGTCGAATCCAAGCGCGACCTGGACTTTCCCTGGTATCCGGCGCGAGTGGTCTGCCACGACATCCTGGGCCAGACCGCCCTGGTTGACCTGGCCGGCCTGCGCGATGCCATTGCGGAGAAGGGCGGCGACCCGGCCCTGGTCAACCCGGTGGTGCCCACCCAGTTGATCGTGGATCACTCCCTGGCGGTGGAGGCCCCCGGGTTCGACCCGGAGGCATTCGAGAAGAATCGCGCCATCGAAGACCGCCGCAACGAGGACCGTTTCCACTTCATCGAGTGGTGCAAGACTGCCTTCGACAATGTGGACGTGATCCCCGCCGGCAACGGCATCATGCACCAGATCAACCTGGAGAAGATGTCGCCGGTGATCCAGGCCCGAGAGGGCGTTGCGTTCCCGGATACCTGCGTGGGCACCGACAGCCACACGCCCCACGTTGACTCGCTGGGTGTGATTGCCCTGGGCGTGGGTGGGCTGGAGGCCGAGACGGTAATGCTGGGTCGACCCTCAATGATGCGCCTGCCCGAGATCGTCGGCGTCCGGCTGACGGGCCGACGTCAGCCCGGTATCACCGCCACCGACATCGCCCTGGCGATGGCCGAGTTCCTGCGCGCCCAGCGGGTTGTCTCGGCCTGGCTGGAGTTCTTCGGCGAGGGCGCTGCGGATCTGACCATCGGCGACCGGGCTACCATCTCAAACATGACGCCGGAGTATGGCGCCTCGGCGGGTATGTTCTACATCGACCAGCAGACTATTGATTACCTGAAGCTCACCGGCCGCACACCGGAGCAGGTCGCCCTGGTGGAGACTTACGCCAGGACCACGGGCCTGTGGGCCGACGGGATGGCCGGCGCCCAGTACGAACGGGTCCTGGAGTTCGACCTGTCCAGTGTCGTGCGCAACATGGCCGGACCCTCCAACCCCCATCGTCGCCTGCCCACCAGTGCGCTGGCCGAGCGTGGTATCGCCGTGGGCCTGGACAAGGCGCGAGCGGAAGAGGCGGAGGGCAAGCTGCCTGACGGCGCAGTGATCATCGCCGCCATCACCAGTTGCACCAATACCTCGAACCCGCGCAATGTGGTTGCCGCCGGCCTGATAGCGAAAAAGGCCAACGAGTTGGGGCTGACCCGCAAGCCCTGGGTGAAGAGTTCCTTCGCGCCGGGCTCCAAGGTCGCCAAGCTGTACCTGGAGGAATCGGGCTTGCTGCCCGAGCTTGAGAAGCTGGGTTTTGGCATCGTCGGCTTCGCCTGCACCACCTGCAACGGCATGAGCGGCACGCTGGATCCTGTGATCCAGCAAGAGATCATCGAGCGCAACCTGTACGCCACCGCGGTGCTCTCGGGCAACCGTAACTTCGATGGCCGCATCCATCCCTACGCCAAGCAGGCTTTCCTCGCCTCGCCGCCCCTGGTGGTGGCCTACGCCATTGCCGGCACCATACGTTTCGATATCGAGAAAGACGCGCTTGGCACAGACGCTGATGGCAACCCGATCACCCTCAAGGACATCTGGCCCAGCGACGAGGAGATCGACCGCATCGTCGAGGCCAGCGTGACGCCGGCGCAGTTCCGCCTGGTTTACGAGCCTATGTTCGACCTGGGGACTGCGGCACGGGCCAAGAGCCCGCTCTACGACTGGCGTCCAATGAGCACCTACATCCGCCGGCCGCCATACTGGGAAGGCGCCCTGTCCGGCGAGCGTGCCCTCAAGGGCATGCGGCCGCTGGCAGTGCTGGGAGACAACATCACCACCGACCACCTGTCCCCCTCCAACGCGATCATGCCGGACAGTGCTGCCGGTGAATATTGCGCCAAGATGGGCCTGCCCCCGGAGGACTTCAACTCCTACGCGACCCACCGTGGTGATCACCTGACCGCCCAGCGTGCAACCCTGGCCAACCCCAAGTTGCTGAACGAGATGTGCCGCGACGCCCAGGGCAACGTCATCCAGGCTTCCCTGGCCCGGGTGGAGCCGGAAGGGCAGCAGATGCGTATGTGGGAGGCTATCGAGACCTACATGAACCGTGACCAGCCGCTATGCATCATCGCCGGTGCCGACTACGGTCAGGGTTCCTCCCGGGACTGGGCGGCCAAGGGCGTTCGCCTGGCCGGGGTGCTGGCCATCGTGGCCGAGGGCTTCGAGCGCATTCATCGCACCAACCTGGTGGGCATGGGTGTGTTGCCGCTGGAGTTCAAGAATGGCGATAACCGTGACACATACGGCATCGACGGGACGGAGACCTTCGACGTGAACGGTGAGATCGGCCCGCTGGCCGAGCTGACTGTCTCGATCCACCGCAGGGACGGGGAGATCATCGAGGTGCCGGTGACCTGCCGCCTGGACACCGCCGAGGAAGTGCACGTGTACCGGGCTGGCGGCGTGCTGCAGCGCTTCGCCCAGGACTTCCTCGAATCTTCTTCCACCTCGGATTAGGGCGGGACTTCCCATGGCACATGCTCCACAGATACGCATTCCCGCCACCTACATGCGTGGCGGCACCAGCAAGGGTGTTTTCTTCCGCCTGCAGGACCTGCCCGAGGCCGCCCGCAAACCGGGACCGGCGCGGGATGCGTTGCTGCTTCGTGTGATCGGCAGCCCAGACCCCTACGGCAAGCACACCGACGGCATGGGCGGGGCGACCTCGAGCACCAGCAAGACGGTGATCCTGTCTCCCAGCGAACGGCCGGATCACGACGTGGACTACCTGTTCGGCCAGGTGTCCATCGACAAGCCCTTCGTGGACTGGAGCGGTAACTGCGGCAACCTGTCCTCGGCGGTGGGGTCCTTCGCTATTTCGGCAGGAATAGTCGACCCGGAGCGCGTACCTGACAACGGCATGGCCACCGTGCGAATCTGGCAGGCCAATATCTCAAAGACGATCATCGCCCATGTGCCGATCACCGATGGCCAGGTCCAGGAGACCGGCGACTTCGAACT
>JBFFTZ010000138.1:0-6997 GCA_041571575.1 Gammaproteobacteria bacterium
AATCACCAGGTCCGGCCTCAAAATACGGTTAGGCGGAATTGAGACGACTTCCGACGGAATGCCCGCCGAGGCCAGGTCTTCGTAGCGATCCGAGTGTGACGTCGGTTGGTCAGGATTGTTGGGGTCATCATTGGTGCTGTCGTTGTTGCGCACGGCAAACCCATTTTCCAGGCGCACGGAATACAGTCTGCCTGTTCCTTCCGATGGCGAACAAGCATACGCTGCTGATGCGCCCCGGGGTATGTAGGTGGTCAGGTAGACGGCGCCGCCCACGGTAAGCGGCGTGGCCAGGCTTTTCTCCCCGGTTTCCTGAAGCTCGATATACCAGCCGTTGGATAGGTCCGGGTTGGTAGTGCAACTGCCGGATTGCAAGCAGTTATCGGTTACATCTGCCAGGTCGGTGGGCTCCAGCGCCTGGTCGGTTCCACCGCCAACCGCTGTCTGCCTATCCTTGATCGCGTAGATATAGTCCGCGGTCACTCCGCCTTCGCCCAGGGGGTCCGCCCGGTTGCCCGAGCCGAGTACCACGGCATCAAACGCTCCCTGCCCGTCCCTGCTCAGCACGACATCCGGGCGGTGGAAAAAGCGGCGGTCGTTTTCAATACCTCCCGATCCATGGCGCCCCAGCCTGGCCAGTAGTGATAATTTCCAGGCGCTGGTATCGGTTCCGTTAATATCAGCCCGCCAGACGTTGCCGCCGGAATCTCCCACCAGGATACGATCAAGGTAGCCGTCACCATCCATGTCCACCGCCGAGGGCGTTGACGGGATGCTGTCAACCAGATCCGGGTGAACGAAATGGCTGGCATTGGAGGTGCCGCTGCCGCTGGCTTTCCAGATGAGGTCGCCGGTCTGTGCATTGACCACGAACAGGCTGTTGCCCATGGTGTCATCGGTGCCTACGGTTCCTCGGATATCTTTGTTCGGGTCGTACCCGCCGGAGAAGATCACCACCGGCACCGGGCCGGATGCGCCGGGTATCAGCCCTACCCGGGGTGTGGAGAATGATAGTCCAAGGTCGTCAAACCCGGGGTCCAGAACGCTGCGATCCGGATTGCCGTTGATGCTCCACAGCAGCTCCGGATTCTCCGGCCGACTAATGTCCAGGGCATAGTAGCTGCGACCGCCCCGGCGCAGACCGAAGTACAGGTAGACGCGATCACCGTCGTTAACTTCGATGGTACCGTCCAGGTCCCGGTCTTCCATGTAGACGGCGGGCGAGCCGTCCACCGTGTAGGGGTGGGTATTGCCGGAGGCGTTGCCACGCAATTGTGGGATGACATCCATGATCCGTTGGGGCATGAAGGCCCAGGCTTCGCTGCCGCTTTCCGCGCCAGAAGGACTGGTGTTGCGCAACATGTGCATATAGCCGTCATTGGATGCCACGGCCAGGTAGATGGCCGGATTCTCCCGGGTGTAGCTCCCCAGGGCGCCGTAGTTGATCGGCAGGGGGCGGGAGTGCAGTGGGTCCCCCATAATCCAGCGCCGGCTTTCGTCGAAGATGAGGTCATTATCAAGGTCATCAATGTCCAGTCCCCGGGCATACGCGATCAACTCTGATACCTGGGCGGAATCCAGGCTTGAGCCGAATGCGCCGGTCCCCGGGGCGGCGCCGAGCTTTGTAATAGTTGAGGCGTCCAGGTTCATTGGTGAAAGGCTGTCGGCATCATCGAAAAACACTCGCCGTGTGCTGGACGTGTTGAAGCTGCCCGGGGATCGGATGGCAAGGGCCGCGCCAGCGCCCCCTCTGGCCACGCCGCGACCGTCTCGACCGGCCACCTCGCCTTCCTGGGTATTAGGCGGTGGCAAGCTTGCGGGATCGGTCCAGAATGTCAGCGCCTCGAAGCTCAGGCGGCCGTCAGCGGCCACGGCGGCCTGCCCCAGCGCATCCACAAGCCGCACATTGGCGCTGGCAGAATCCAGTCCTTCCAGCTTCAGTTTCTTGACGTTGCCCACCCAGTAGGGCTGAGAGTTAGCCTGGAACAGCGCCAGGTATACGTTGTCCAGTACTTCGGCACGGTTAAAGACATTCACCGGTACCGAGGCCGCGACGAAAGTGGTGCTGACGCTGAGAATCTGTTTGAACACGTCAGTCAGGGTGCGTACCAGATCTTCCGGATCGTCGCTCAGGGCCAGGGGCTGTCCGGTGTTGCCTGCCTGGGCGTAGCCGATTGTGGTCCGGTTGATCTTGGTGGGGTCGACTATGAAATAGGAGGTGACGGATTGTTTGCCGAGGACATCAGGAGCATTCCCAATGCTGCCGTCAGCAACGTCGATGTCGCTGAGAAAATCGATAATGTCGACAAATCCTGCTCGTGGCCCACCGGTACCGCCTTCAGCCAGGGGGGCGCGAATCGCCGGGTCAGAATCATCTTCCTGACTGGCAACAAAGAACAGCGGGTTCACGGTGAAAATTTGTGAGCACTCTCCCGCTTCTGCCAATGGTGAAATGTAGGTCTTCTTGTCTTTAAGTTCGATCTCGGTGTCCCAGGCTATGGCCGGGAAATTTTCGTCCAGATTTTGTTCGGGGTCGCCGGCATAATCCAGGTAGCCATTATGGCCGTTGTAGATGCCCTGGCCGGTCAGGTAGCGGAAGAATTCGAAGAATAGTTCCTTGCCCTGGTAGGAGTGACTTAAATTACCCTGGGGTAAGGGTATGCTGGCGAGGATATTGTGAAAACGCACTTTGGCGGGGTCATCTTCACCGGCCTTGAATTCCTGGAAACCCATGGCGATATAGCCGCCGTTGGAGCATCCGCTGCGCTCGCCTGCCGGGCCGGCGCAGTTTGCGCGGTAGTCGTGGTTTAGCATTAAGCCCACGCGCACCCCCTCCAGGGGGGCCATGACCTTCTTTAGCACTCCCCTGAGAAGATCGAAATAGGTGTAACTGTCCTGGGCGTCCAGGAAGCCCTCGTCCACCAGGGTCTGACATTCACCGTTCTGACAGACCGTTGACGCCAGATTAGGCCGGTAGTCCAGGGTGAACATGACCATGGGCAGGCCGATGTCGGCATCTGCCTCAGCGAAATAGATATCAGTATCGTCGGCTCGGCTGGCCGGCGCAGCGGCCAGGCTAAGCATAAGGGAAATCACGGTTACTGCTATATTGTGTTTTCTGAGCATTGGTCTGTCCCTTAGTTGGTCGGAACCAGGACAAGGACGCCTTCGCTGATGCTATAGCTTCCCTGCCCCTGTGCTGCGTTATCGTAGGAGGCGTTAACCTCGAAGGCCGCCGCCATGAACTTGTCTGCACTTGAGCTGATGCCGCGCGGCGGAGGACGCAGGGCCGGTCCCAGGCGTCGGACACTGGCCCGCATGACGTTCCCGGTCACGTGGCTGGCAATGAAGGGCTCGGTAATCTGCAAAGTTTCTTCGTTACAGCCCGTACCGCCACCGGGGGTGCAAATAACATAGTCCACGCCTCCGGAAACCGGGGTGCTCGTCGGGGTGCCAATAATGGCGTCTGCCAGTGCCTGGGCGCCGTTAAACGCCTGGGTTACGCTTTCCTGGTTGCGCGCCATGTTCAACTCCATGGTGCTGACTCGCATAGCAGAAAGGCTGAGCAGGGTGATGATCACCAGCATAATCAATACGGTGACCAGGGCGACGCCGGATTGGAAGCGTGCGAATTTCATGTCAATTTCCCATTCTGCGAAGGTTTCGCAGGTTTCTGACGATAACGGTGGTGGTGAATACTCGTCGGTAGAACGCGTCATTGGGCGTGTAGGCCGCAGAGTTGCCCAATTGATAGGTCTTGTCATTGACGTAGCCGGGAGTCGCTTCCACGCTGCGGACCAGCAGGCTTATTTTCGCCGAGATGATGCTGCCGTATTCACTGGGTATCGGGGCATCGGTGAAACGATCTACCGAGCCATTTCCATTGATGTCCAGTCCGTACTCGATTTGCATGTCCTCGACGCCCTCGGCCAGGCAGTCTGAGGCCAGCCCGCCCGCCATCGAAGCATCCATGATTTTACGACACAGGGTAGGGGTGTTGTCCCCAGCCACCTGGGCGAAATTGCGCACGTAATAGATTGCCGGTGCGTACTCCCAGTCTTCGAACGGTGCCGGTATGTCTACCGAGGGACTGGCGGGCATAGGCTCCTGATATATCATCCCGACGGTACCATTGGTGCGCAGGTAGGTCTTGCCGATATCCCGTGCCGTAGCGGGACCGCCTCGCAGATGCTTGATTGCGACCACATCGCTGCCGTCCTTGATTTCCGACGCATTCAGACAGGTATGGGCCCCGTTGGCGATAGCGCCGCTGGCATTGTCCGTCTGCACCAGGCTGATATGGGCTCCGTTGTCCGGGTCGAATTGCCTGAGCAGCCAGTTGTTATAGCTGATGCCGTTTGGGCCGCAGTCCGTGGCGATAAGGGTCGTCGCTTCCAATTCAACCGCAGAAGGTGCCAGCAAGTCGCCCAGGAAACCGGCCATACTCAATTCCCTGGCGACGGTTTCCAGAGCGAAACGCCCGTCTTCCTGCAACCTGGCGATGCGCTCATTCTGGGAGAAACTGACCCGGGTTTGCGAGAACAGCGTTACCACTGCACCCAGCAGTAGCAGGCCCAGGGTCATGGCAATCATCAGTTCAATCAGCGAAAATCCTGCGTTCGCCCGAGCAATGGTACGCATCTAGATTGCCCCTATGAATGTGGTGATTGTGAGAACCCGGCGAAGGCTGTCACCATCTCCGTAGAGGCCCAGGCCTAATCCGCAGGCCGAGTCGGCCGGTGATTCCAGTTCCGCGCTGCCTCGCCAGGCAATAACAATACTGTATGTTCCGCTTCCGCCAGGCGGGCCCGAGATACACGCCGTTGCGCTGGCAAGTCCGCCGGTTGCTACGCCGCCCCGTTGCTCATCCTGGCCGTCCAGTTCTTGCTCAAAGCTCCACAGGTGGTAGGCGCTTAACTCGGTCGGCAGGCAGTTCGCTGCGGCACAGTCTGCTGCGGGCGCTGAACCCAGGCTGCCACCCCCCAGGTTGCCTGCTGCTACGTAGCTATCGAGAGCGGTCTGGTTGACTCGCATACGTTCCAGCATGCCGTGGGCGAGCACTGCAGCAGTCGAGCGCTGCAGGGCCTCGTAATTGGCCCGCTTGGATGTGATTTGCATCGAAGCCAGGCCCAGGAGGCCGATAGAAAAAATCAATATGGAAATAAGGATTTCCAGTAAAGTGGCGCCCCACTGGGTGCTTCGGTGTCGCTCGGGGATCAGCATGCCGGTGCGCTCCCATCATCCTGGGTACTTGATGTTCGTGGGCGACCGGATGGGGACAGGATGATTGCCTTGCCATGAGCAGCACCGCGGGAATCACAGACCATGAATTGACCGTTGCCGGCGACGACCGGCAGCGTGACGCGGCCATTCGCTGCAAAGGTCAGTGCCGAACCGAAGTCGGGGCTGCTTATGTTAATTCGTTCAAGTTTGCCCCGGGCGCGTAACAGGGTCTCGCCGCCATCAAGGTTCTGGTTTCCGTTGTCGTCCGCGAAAGTTATCCAGCCGGCTGACCAGTCGGCGCCGCTGCAACTTGCCTGGTCCTGGCTGGCGCAGACGGTAACAAGGCTGTTGCGGGTCACGGCGGTGCTGCGGGCGCCCTGCAGGGCGGCGATGAATTCGTTGGTGGCAGAAACCTGCCGGTTATTCAGCAGCAGGTTATTAAAGCCAGGAACGGCGATGCCCAACAGTACGCCCAGTACTGCAATGGCCACCACCAACTCAAGCAATGTGACGCCAGATTGGCTATTTAGAATTTTCAAAGGATCCAGATCACGCAAAATTACCTTCCTTAATTCATAATTCGGTTACTTATGTAAAACCCTGTCTTCCGCTTTCTGGCCAGCGGATTCGACTTCACCAAACTACGTTCTAATCAGAATCGTTGCATATTATCTTTGTAGTCCAGAATCATTCCCAATACCGCCAGTAATATCAAGTAACCATGGTGCAAAGTGAGAACTACGTCTCTAACTACCTTCTAAAGGGGCTGAGGCAGTGTATTCCGGCGCTACCGTGGATGATTATCGACCAGGCTGAATGTCATCCCGGCGTTTTCGCAGAGCCGGTCGATCAACTGTTGACCCATGGCTGCTGCCGGGGTCCAGAACCCGCCGGGCATGCCCCGGGGCTGACTGTCCCTGGCCAGGCAGACCGCACTCTCTCCCAGCATTCGGCAGGTGGCGCCATAGCCCGGGTCCCGATCCGCGGTAACCCTGGCGGTCAGGCTAATATCGTCGTTTTCCGGGTGATGGGCGACCAGCACGATGTCGAACATGCCATGCTCGCGTTCCTGCTGATTGGGGCCCTGGCCTGGCTGGGGCAGGAAGAACTTGTTCAGCAGGGCCCGGGTGGGCGGAATCGCGGCCAGTCCCATGAAGCCGGCCAGGGAGGCGGTCAGCATGGTGGCCCGGGCGAATCCAGCGGCGCCGCGACCGGTCATCATGGCCTCGCTGTAGCGGAAATTTCGACCGTAGGAGTAATCCAGCAAGACATTGGATCGGCGTACGATCTTGGTATTGATATTGGCCATGATGAATGGCGCGATCCATGACTTGACGTCCTCGTCATAGCGAGGCGCCCGGGGGTCGGTGGGGGGTGGCCCTTTTTGCTCGCCCACAGGATTCAGGGAGTAGGTATGGCCCAGTGCCCGGCGCACGGCTTTATCGCTGGCGCCTGCCTCAAAGGCCGCAAGCATACTGGCCGCCGTGCCACCACTGAACTTGCCCTTCATCCGGCGTACCCGCAGGGCTACTTCCGAGGCGGCCACACCGTGCTGTTCTTTCATGGCCTGCTGGACGAAGAACGTTCCCAGGTCTGATGGCAGGCTGTCGAAGCCGCAGCAATTGACGATGCGTGCACCGCTTTTCTTTGCCGCCTTTTCATTGGCGTCCAGCATGGCGCGTATCCAGTGGGCCTCGCCGGTGATATCGCAATAGTCGGTGCCATGCTTGGCGCAGGCGGTGACCAATTCGCTACCGTATTTGGCGAAGGGGCCCAC
>JBFFTZ010000139.1:0-6995 GCA_041571575.1 Gammaproteobacteria bacterium
CCTGGATAATGGGGCCGGATACATTTATTGCCGGTAATGCCGGTTATCTTCCAGGATCAAAAAATGGTGCCTGTCCCCAATTTTTTTGGCCCTGGATTTAACCCGAGTCCCAATTTGCTGCTACCTTAATGTCGTGGGGATGCTGAGAAAGGGAAAATTCGGGTGAAAAAAACAGATGCCGTGCCGGGCCTGAAGAGGATTCTGGTAGCCAACAGGGGAGAGATCGCGATTCGGGTGATGCGGGCGGCCACCGAGCTGGGCTTGCGCACGATTGCGATATTCTCCGAGGAAGACCGCTTCTCCCTGCACCGGAGCAAGGCAGACGAGGCCTACCTGGTAGGCAAGGGTAAATCCCCGGTCGACGCTTACCTGGATATCGAAGACGTCCTGAGAATCGCCCACGCCGCCCATGCGGATGCTATCCATCCCGGTTACGGTTTCCTGTCCGAGAACCCGGCCTTCGCCGAGGCCTGCGAGGCTGCCGGCGTGCCCTTGATAGGTCCGACCGCGGACACCATGCGCCGCCTGGGCAACAAGATTTCGGCCCGTACCCTGGCCCTGGAGGCCGGAGTGCCGGTCATGCCGGCATCGCCGGTGCTTCCCGATTCCATCAGCCAGTGCCTCGAGTATGCGGATGAGATTGGCTACCCGGTGATGCTCAAGGCCAGTTGGGGTGGCGGCGGGCGCGGTATGCGGGTGATTGAAAGCCCGTCGCAGCTGGAGGAAATGTTGCCCATGGCCCGGCGTGAGGCCAAGGCTGCTTTCGGCAATGACGAGGTGTACCTGGAAAAGCTCGTGCGCAACGCGCGTCACATCGAGGTACAGATTATCGGTGACGATGCCGGCAACCTGGTGCACCTGTTCGAACGTGACTGCACCGTGCAGCGGCGTAATCAAAAAGTGGTGGAACGTGCACCGGCGGGATTCCTCAGCCAGGCCCAGCGGGCCGCAATGTGTGAGTCGGCGCTGAAGATCGGTCACGCGGCCAGCTATCGCAACGCCGGCACGGTGGAGTTTCTGCAGGATGCCGACAGCGGTGAGTATTACTTCATCGAGGTAAATCCGCGTATCCAGGTTGAGCATACGGTTACCGAGGCGGTCACCGGCATCGATATCGTGAAAGCCCAGATACGTATCGCCGGGGGTGCGACCATTGGCACGCCCCAAAGCGGTGTGCCATTACAGGAAGACATTCGGGTTAGCGGTTATGCCATCCAGTGCCGGGTTACCACCGAAGACCCGGAAAGCAATTTTGTCCCGGACTATGGGCGCATCGTCGCCTACCGCAGCCCCGCGGGTTTCGGAATACGCCTGGATGCCGGCACGGCCTACTCGGGCGCCATCATTTCACGGCACTACGATTCCATGCTGGTGAAGGTCACGGCCTGGGCGCCCACCGCAGAAGAATGCGTGGCCCGCTGTCATCGCGCGCTGTGGGAATTTCGGATTCGCGGCGTGGTCACCAACCTGCGCTTCCTGGACCAGATCATTACCCATCCGAAATTTGTCTCAGGTGACTACACCACCAAGTTCATCGACACCACGCCTGAGCTGTTCATATGGCCACGCAAGCGTGATCGGGCCACCCGCGTCATGCGCTACATCGGCGAGACCATCGTGAACGGCAACGCGCAAGTGGCGAATCGTGCCCGGCCCACAGAACGCCTGGTCGTGCGCTTGCCGAAACTTGCCGATGCGGAGCCGCCGGCCGGCACCCGGCAACTCCTGGACCAGCTTGGCGCCGACGGGTTCGCCCAATGGATGCTTGATCAGAAGCGGGTGCTGGTTACCGACACCAGTATGCGAGACGCTCACCAGTCCTTGCTTGCGACCCGGGTCCGGACTATCGATCTCGTGGAGATCGCCCCGTATTACGCCAGCCTTGCACCCGAATTGCTGTCCATGGAGTGCTGGGGCGGCGCGACCTTCGACGTGGCGATGCGCTTCTTGAAGGAAGACCCCTGGGACAGGCTGGAGCGGCTGCGCGAAGCCATGCCAAACCTGCTGCTGCAAATGTTACTGCGTGGCTCCAACGGTGTGGGCTATACCAATTACCCCGACAACGTCGTGCGCCACTTCGTGGAGCGTGCCGCCGCCAGCGGGATTGACCTGTTCCGGGTATTCGATTCCCTTAACTGGGTGGATAACATGCGGGTGTCTATCGACGCGGTGCGTGAAAGTGGTCGGCTGTGCGAGGCGGCCATCTGTTTCACCGGCAACCTGTCGGACCCGAAAGAAACCAAGTACACCCTGGACTATTACCTGAAGCTGGCCGAGGAACTCAAGGCAGCCGGCGCCCATATCATCGGGATCAAGGACATGGCGGGGCTGTGTCGGCCCGCCGCGGCCCACACCCTGGTCACCGCCCTGAAGCGGGAGATTGGCCTTCCGGTGCATTTCCACACTCACGATACCAGCGGTATTGCCGCTGCCAGCGTGCTGGCGGCGGTTGAGGCCGGTGCCGACGCCATCGACCTTGCCATGGATTCGATGAGCGGCCTGACGTCGCAACCGAACCTGGGATCCGTCGTCGAAGCCCTGCGCCACACCGACCGTGATACCCAACTCTCGCCGGACAATCTGCGTCTCATCTCCGGCTACTGGGAGCAGGTCAGGCGGGGGTATGTGGCATTCGAAAGCGACATCCGTTCCGGGGCATCGGAAGTGTATGTGCACGGCATGCCCGGTGGTCAGTTCACCAATTTGAAAGAGCAGGCCCGTGCCCTGGGTATCGAGAATGCGCGCTGGCCGGAAGTGGCCCATGCCTATCAGCAGGTCAACGAGATGTTTGGCGATATCGTCAAGGTGACCCCGAGCTCGAAAGTGGTGGGTGACCTGGCAATTGTGATGGTCACCAGTGGCATTACTCGCGAGCAGATTGAGGACCCGAACATCGAAGTGCCATTCCCCCAATCTGTGGTGCAGCTATTCAGTGGTGAACTGGGTCAGCCCTACGGGGGATTCCCCGCCGAATTGCAGAAGAAAATCCTGAAGGGTGCCAAGCCCCTCACGACACGCTCGGGTGAAACCATGCCGCCCGCCGATCTGGACAAGGCCCGGGCGGATGCGGAAAAGGCATTCGGTAGCAGCATTACCGAAAACCAGGTGGCATCGTACCTGATGTATCCCCAGGTATTCTCCGAATATGCCAGGGAAAGAATTGACTACGGTGATATCGCCATACTGCCGACACATGTGTTCTTCTATGGCATGGAGCCGGGAGAGGAAATCTCGGTGGATATCGAGCGGGGCAAGACCCTCATCCTGCGCCTGGTGGCCGTGAGCGATGCCCATGATGACGGAACCCGCACCGTGTTCTTCGAGCTCAACGGCGAGCCGCGCTCGGTGCGCGTGCGGGACAAGAAGCAGATGCCGTTGCGTCCACCCTCGCGCCGGGCCGAACTGGGTAATGTCCACCACGTGGGGGCGCCCATGCCGGGTTCGGTCATCACGGTGAACGTCAAGGCCGGCGACAAGGTCAAACGTGGCGGAGTGATCCTGACCCTGGAGGCGATGAAAATGGAAACCTCGGTGTGCGCCGACACCGACGGCACGGTTTCCGAGATACTGGTTAAGCCCGGCGACCAGGTCGATGCCAAGGACCTGCTTGCGGTGATGGAATAACAACAATAAGCCCGAATACACTTAGCAGGGGAGGAATGCCGCGTGATTCTTGAGCGCCTGATGAAACACCTGCGTGAACAAAACTGGACCGCCGTGGCCATCGAGTTTGTCATCGTGGTGGTCGGTGTGGTCATCGGTTTCCAGGTGACAGACTGGAAGGAGTCCCGGAAGGAGCGCCGGCAGGAGCAGGGATATCTCGTGCGCCTGTTGTCTGACATGGACCGCTCGATCGAGAACCTCACCCGGGAGGTAGACACCCAGGCCGAGTGGTATGAGCGTGGCAGCCAGGCGCTGTTTGCGATCGTCAACAATGACAGGTCGGCCATGCCTGAGGAGACGACCGGGTTTTCCCTGCTGGCGGCGACACGCTTGTCTACAAGCTCGCCCCTGATGGCCACGATCAATGAACTGATCGGTGGGGGCAACCTGAACCTGATTCGTAACCCCGAACTGCGTGCGGCCATTTCCGAGGCCGAGGCATCTATCGTTTCCCTACAGGCGTACATCGACATTCTCGTACAGTATGAAGCATCGCTGGTGCCGCCTATCCACAGTCGTTTGCGTCCTATTCCGCATCCGGAGCGGGAGGGTGTCATCGCCGTGGCTTACGACTTCGACGCCCTGGCCCGGGACGAGGTTTTCCAGAATGTACTGGGACAATCCCTGCGGATGGTGAGGACTAACAGGCTGTGGTTGACCCGGAGTGTTGATGTCGCGAAGGACCTGCGAGCCAAGATAGTGGCCGAACTGCATTAATTAGGGACAGTCACCTATTTTCAGGAAATTGGTGCCTGTCCCTAATTTTTGTCGACCAGGTTCATGGCTTGCAGTTCCAGCTTGTTGCTGGCTTCGAGCTCCGCTACCAATTGCTTGATGGCGGGGTCATCCAGAACTTTGTCGAAAAAGCCCATGTGACGGATTTCAGGCAGGTCCCGGTAGCCTTGCGCTATCGCTTCGGCCAGGGCTTCGTGACAGCGTCGGGCATCGCCCATGATGGCGTAGGCGTAAGCCCGGTAAACAAACAGGTACTGGATCCGGCTGCCCTCCCGGTAGTGGTCCTCAGCTCTTGCCAGGACCTCGGCCAGGTACGCATCCCGTTGCTCGATACGTTCAAGCTGGTCCGCCGCGTAGCCGGCAGTCAGGTTCAACCAGTTCAGATAGAAGACTGAGCCTCGCTCCCGGGCCAATTCCATACTATGTTCCAGCAAGACCAGCGCCTGGGTCCACTGCTCCTTATGCAGGGCAATGCGCCATTGCATGGCGATCCGGTCCTCTTCATCCTTGTCCGTGGCCAGCCGGGCCTCAAGGTGCCGAATGGCGCATTCCTTGTCTCCCTGGTCCTCGCACAATCCAGCCCGGTAGCGGCTGCCCAGATCCGGATTAATGGCCTCGGCTTTCTCCACCCAGCGCTCCGCGGACTCGAAATCCTCCAGATTGCGATAGCTCGCGGCTATGCGCCCTATGATGTAGGCGGAGTTGGGGTTGATCCGTAGCATTTCCTGGTAGGTCGCCAGGGCCTGGGCATGGCGCCCGCTGCGCCAGTAGAGGTTGCCCAGGGCGGAGAGGCCGTTGACCGAACCGGGGTTGTTGTCGATCACCGCCTTGGCCAGCATTTCTGCCTCCGGCAGTCGACCGACATTGAAGAACTTGTGGGTCGAGTCCGCCTTGAGATTGAAGTCCAGGGGATCGAGCGCCATGGCGCGGCTGGCCGTTTCCACCGACAGGGCGAATTCGCCCAGGCTGAACTGGACATCCGAGAGGCGAACCAGGACCTGGGCATTGCTAGGGTGCAAGGCCACGGCCCGCTCCAGGTATTTCTTTGCCTCGATCAGGTTGTTCGCGACCCGGCGCAGTGTTTCGCCCAGCACGCTCAGGGTGGTGGGGTCGTCGGGGGCCAGTTCCACGGCCCGCCGGGCCGAGGCCAGGCATTCATCTGCGATGTTTTCCCAGAGTGCGCCCGAAAGGCTCGCGTGCTGCATCATGGCCAGGGACAATCCCGACCAGGCCAGGGCGAAGTCCGGATCCAGGGCGATGGCCTGGCGCATGAGACGCTCCGCTTCCAGCGCGCTGCGTTCCTGTTCCTTCCAGTAGGATTCCATGCCACGCAGGTACAAATCGTAGGCCTCGGTATTCTGGGTTCCGGCGCCCCTTACGGCGGAGTCTTGTGACTCCTGGAGCAAAGAGCCCTTCAGTGCGCTGGCCACGTCCCGGGCAATCTCATCCTGGACGCTGAAGATGTCGTCCAGTTGCCGGTCAAATGTTTGTGACCACAGGTGATAACCGTCGGCTGCCTGGATCAGCTGGGCGGTGATACGCACCGTGTTGCCGGCGCGCTGGACACTGCCTTCGAGCACGTGGGCCACGTCCAGTTGCTTCGCGATCTCACGGATATCCGTGTTCTTGCCCTTGAAGGCAAAGGAGGAGGTGCGTGCGGCCACCTTCAGGTCCTTCACCTGGGCCAGCATGTGCAGCAGGGTCTCGGTGAGCCCGTCGGAGAAGTACTCGTTCTCGGCATTGCCCGACATGTTGATAAACGGCAGCACCGCCACCGAGGCATCCTGGGGCGCGCGCCCAGCCTGCGCCTCGGGCTGTTCGACCAGCTGTTCCCGGGTTTCCGCCCCAGGCCCCGAAGGACCCGAGACGCGTTCATACATCAGGAATGTGACCGCCAGGGTCAGCAGCACGATGATGATGGTGTTCAGCTTGGGTGTCGGCCGGGTAGGGGCGGCGGCCTCATCGGTGGCGTCGGATTCTCGCTTGATGCCCTTGTCCGAAAGCTGGAAAGCCCAGGCCAGGGCCAGGGCGATCACAAAGCCCAGCAGCACCACGGCGATGAGGGTTTTCATCACCCAGTCCGGTGCGGCAAAGCTTTCCGTGACCACGTCGGCCACCTGGATTACCAGCCAGCCTGCGATCGCATAAGCGATGCCGACACGCACGACGTGGCGGCGTTGGAGTTCTTCGATCAATGACATGGGTTAACTTTAGCAGCAACAGTTGGTTTGAGTACAAATCATAATTCTAATCAACATTGCAGAGTTTCCGATTTTGCTGAACACGGGCCAGGAAAAGGGGCCGGATACATTTAATGCCGGTTCCCAAGAATCAACTACGGTTCGAGCCCATTTTTTCGTGTCTGTAGATATTGCTTGCCTGATATTGCCTGACCATATAAATATGGTGCCGAAAACAAGAAGAATAGCGGTGCCAGGGACGAACAAGCCAATTCTTGTGCAAAAGATATAGGGATAGCGCGGTCCAAGAACCCAGCGCCCGGATCGGTCCGTGGCAAGGTGGTTAAGATGAATATCCGCTTGGTGTTTGTCCTGTTTCTGTCGTTTGTCTACGGGTGTGCGAGTACGCCCAAACTC
>JBFFTZ010000140.1:0-6985 GCA_041571575.1 Gammaproteobacteria bacterium
AGAAAATATAAATGCGTTCAGGACGAGCGCCATATAAAGGTAAGTACGCTATGCGCAGCACTAAAATAATTGCGACCTTGGGACCGGCGACGGATGCTCCTCAGGTTTTGGCCCGCATTTTCACTGCGGGAGTTAACGTTGTGAGAATTAATTTCTCTCATGGTTCAGCCGAGGACCGGGAAAAGCGGGTGGCGGAAGTGCGCCGTGTCAGCGCCGAACTAGGCCTGGATGTGGCCATTCTTGGCGACCTGCAAGGACCGAAGATTCGAGTTGAGAAATTCGCCAATGGGCCGATTGAGCTGGTTGAAGGGGAGCAATTTTCCCTGGATCCCGACCTGGGGGAATTTGACGGCGACCAAAGCCAGGTCGGCATCACCTACGCCCCCCTTGCCGAAGACGTGTCCGAGGGAGATGTGCTCCTGCTTGATGACGGCCAGATAGAATTGCTGGTTACTGAGGTCAAAGGCAAGAGGGTGGTATGCCGTGTAGTGGTGGGCGGAAAACTTTCCGATAACAAGGGAATGAATCGCCAGGGGGGTGGGCTGTCTGCTCCTGCGCTGACCGAAAAAGACCTGGAAGATATCCAGGCGGCCGCTGCGATGCAGCTGGATTTTCTGGCCGTATCTTTCCCGCGTAGTGCCGCCGATATAGAGAATGCCCGTCGCCTGCTTCATGATGCAGGAGGCTCGGGACTCATCGTGGCCAAGATTGAACGCGCCGAGGCGGTGGAAGACCTTGAAAATATCGTTGAAGCCAGTGATGTAATCATGATTGCCCGTGGTGACCTGGGCGTGGAGATGGGCTTTTCAAGCGTTCCGGGTATTCAGAAACGCATCCTGGCGATGACCCGCAAGCGCAACAAGCTGTCCATAACAGCTACCCAGATGATGGAGTCCATGATCACCCAGCCCCTGCCTACTCGAGCAGAAGTCTCGGACGTGGCCAACGCGGTCCTGGACGGCACTGATGCGGTCATGCTTTCTGCGGAAACGGCGGTAGGTAAACGCCCGGTTGCGGTGGTAAGCGCCATGGCCAAGGTTTGCGAGGAGGCCGAGCGTCACCAGGCCAATCGGGGCTTGAAACGGGTTGCCCGGGAAGATGATTTCCTGGTGATCGATGAGGCTATTGCCATGGCAGCCATGTACACCGCCAATCACTTGAGTGTGAACGCGATTGTGGCCTTGACCGAATCCGGGGCAACTGCCCGGTGGATGTCTCGTATCCGCACGGATATTCCGATTTTTGCCTTTACCCGACGGGATGAAACCCGTCGCCGGGTGCAGATGTACCGGGGCGTGTACCCGGTGCAGTTTGACGTGGTGAACGAGAACTCACAGGAACTGTACCAGGAAGCATTCAAGGAACTCATTGCCCGTTCTGCAGTGGTGTCGGGTGACCTGGTGATTTTCACAAAGGGTGACATGAAGGGCGTGACCGGCGGCACCAACGCCATGAAGATTCTCGAGGTCAGCTAGCCGGGGTCTTGTTGTCGCATGCCGCGACCTGAGTTCACTGGCGGTCGCTGGTATGCTGTTCGGGTCGAGACATATGTCTGCGGTGAAAGGGTGGCAATGAAATATCTCAAGCGAATCGGGTTGGGTGTGCTGACCCTGGTTGCAGTCGGGTTGGGTACGGTTTTTCTTATCCTCCGATCGAGTCTTCCCTTGCTCGAAGGCCAGCATGAGATATCCGGCCTTTCCGCTACCGTGGCAGTTCAGCGGGATGATTCCGGTGTAGTGACTATTCACGGTGCGAACCGTGTCGACGTTGCCCAGGCCCTTGGCTTTGCCCACGCCCAGGATCGCTTCTTCCAGATGGACCTGTCGCGCCGTATGTCGGCGGGCGAGTTGTCCGCCCTGTTCGGCGCCGTGGCGCTGGATGCGGACAAGGGCAAGCGCATACACCGATTCCGGGACCTTTCCGCGAGAATATTGAAGAAAGCCCCTGCCGAGGACCGGCGCCTGTTGCAAGCATATGCTGAAGGCGTCAACCAGGGGCTGGCAGCGATGGATGGCAGGCCCTTCGAATACTGGTTGCTGGGTGTCGAGCCCCAACCCTGGCTAGCCGAAGATTCCATGCTCGTGCAGTACGCCATGTTCCTGGATTTAAATGATGGATCAGGTGAAAGCGAGGCCTTCAGGGTCGCCCTTCGCAGGATGTATTCACCTGAGGTCGCTGCATTCCTGCTGCCCGCGGGCGGTCCATGGGACGCCCCCATACAGGGTGACCCGGCAGCGGCCCCGGAGATTCCCGACGCCACCCTTCTGGATCTTCGCAAGGTCGTCGTGTCCGCTCTGGACAGACCGGTGCGGCCTGATCTGGCGATGCTTGAAAGCCAGGTCGATGAGGTGGTCGGGAGCAACAACTGGGCGGTAGCCGGTTGGCGCAGCGGCACCGGCCAGGCGATGTTGGCAAACGATATGCACCTGGGAATTCGCGTTCCGAACACCTGGTATCGTGCCCGGCTGCGGGTTAACGATGACACTGATGTCACGGGCGTCACCTTGCCGGGTGTGCCGGCAGTTGTTGCCGGGAGCAATGGGCGCGTCGCCTGGGGCTTCACCAACAGCTATGGCGATTGGGTGGACCTGGTGGAGCTGGAAATTGACCCGGAGGATGCGAGCCGTTACCGGGTGCCCGGGGGTTGGGAGACATTCAGGCAGGTAGCGGAGACCATCGTGGTCAAGGGCGGCGAAGATCAAGTGCTGGATCTTCGCCTGACTCGATGGGGACCGGTAGTGGAATTTTATGGACGCGACTATGCGCTGGAATGGACCGCTCATCATGAGGAGGCCTCCAACCTTGAGTTGTTGAAGATTGAGCAAGCCGGTTCGGTTGAGCAGGCCATGGCGATTGTAAACCGTGCCGGCACACCTGCTCAGAATTTCGTTGTTGCTGACGACCAGGGAAATATCGGCTGGACCATCATGGGTAAAATTCCCCGGCGTGGTGACAAGGCCGATTGGGATCCCATCCAGGCTGCGCGTGGCGAGAGTGGCTGGCAAGGATGGCTGGAGCCCGGGGAGTACCCGCGAATCGTCAATCCGGAATCCGGTATTATCTGGACCGCAAACAGTCGGGTGGTAAGCGACGAAGCCCTGGCAATAGTCGGCGACGGGGGCTATGCCCTGGGCGCCCGGGGCAAGCAGATTCGCGATGGCCTGATGGCCCTGGACAAGCCGGTGTTGGATGACATGCTTGACGTGCAGTTGGATGACCGCGCGGTGTTCCTGGCGCCCTGGCAGGAATTGTTGCTGGGGGTGCTCGACGATGACGCCGTGGCAGGACACCAGGATCGCGCGGCTTTTCGTGACCTGGTGCGAGACTGGATTCCCCGGGCAAGCATTGATTCGGTTGGGTACCGGTTTGTTCGTGGTTACCGTTTGATAGTCCAGAAACAGGTTTTCGACAGTCTTATCTATGAAATGCGCGAGGCTTACCCGGAAATGGATGAGCCGGTGCCATGGCAGTTTGAGGCATCTCTGTGGCGACTGGTCACCGAGCGGCCCGAGCACCTGCTGGCGCCCCCCTACCAGAGTTGGGACGAATTCCTGTTACACGCCGCCGACGATTTGATTGAAGAATATCGGACCACCTACGGGGATGATTTTGCCGCGCGAACCTGGGGCGAGCGAAATACGGCAGCGATCCGCCATCCCTTGAGTAGCGCCATTCCACTGGTTGGCAGCTGGCTGAATATGCCGGTAGAGCCCCTGGCCGGAGATTCAAACATGCCCAGGGTCCAGGCCCGCAGCTTCGGGGCCTCGGAGAGATTTGCCGTATCACCCAATCCGGACCTGGACGGCTACTTCCAGATGCCCGGCGGGCAAAGCGGCCATCCCCTCTCGGATTTCTACAGCCGTGGGCATGAGCTATGGGTGAACGGCCAGGCCGCCGCATTCCAGGCTGGAAGCACTCGCTACCTGCTTGAGCTACAACCAGCACAGAATTAGTCATACATCTGTCGCCGCAAAGATCATGCAGGCGTAAGAGACAGGAGAAGGATATGCAAAAAGGACGATTTGAGGGCACCGAGCGGTATATCGCGACCAAGGACCTGATGGCTGCGGTAAATGCGGGGGTCACCCTGGGTCGGCCTATATTGATCAAGGGCGAACCGGGTACCGGTAAGACCCAGTTGGCCGAAGAAGTGGCCCTAAGCCTGGGACTGCCCCTGCACCAGTGGCACATCAAGTCCACCACGAAGGCCCAGCAGGGACTGTATGAATATGATGCCGTGGCAAGGCTGCGTGACTCACAGCTGGGTAACGAGCGCGTTCACGATATAGCCAACTACATTGTCAAAGGGGCGCTGTGGGAGGCGTTCGACTCAGAGGTCAAGCCGGTGCTGTTGATTGATGAGATCGACAAGGCTGACATTGAGTTCCCCAATGACCTGCTGCGTGAGCTGGACAGGATGGAGTTCTTTGTTTACGAAACCCGTGAATTGGTAAAAGCCACCCACCGACCCATCATTATCATCACCAGCAATAACGAGAAGGAACTTCCGGATGCATTCCTGCGCCGATGCTTTTTCCACTACATCCAGTTTCCCGACGCGGCGACGATGTCGAGCATCGTCGAGGTGCATCATCCCGGTCTGAAAAAGCAGCTGTTGTCCGAGGCGCTGAATGCTTTCTACCAGTTGCGTGACACTCCCGGGCTGAAGAAAAAGCCGTCCACCTCGGAATTGCTGGACTGGATAAAGTTGTTGCTCGCAGAAGACGTGCCGGTTGAAGCCTTGCGCGGTGGCGATTCCCGGAAGGCACTGCCACCGTTCTATGGGGCATTGTTAAAAAACGAACAGGACGTTCATTTGTTTGAACAGCTTATCTTTTTGAATCGACGGGATGCTCGTTAAATTCTTTTTCATGCTGCGTGAGGCCGGGTTGAAGGTGACCCTGCCGGAATTCCTGACCTTGCTGGATGCGCTGGATGCGGGTCTGGCGGGCTACAGTGTGGAGGAGTTTTACTATCTTTCTCGCAGTGCACTGGTGAAGGATGAGACCAAGTTTGACCGTTTTGACCAGGTTTTCGGCGCTCACTTCCAGGGTGCCGAAACCCTGTTCGGGGAGCACCTGGATGAGATTCCCGAGGAGTGGTTGCGTCGCCAGGTAGAGCTTGGTCTGAGCGAAGAAGAGAAAGCCAGGATCGAGGCACTGGGTGGCTGGGACAAACTCATGGAAACCCTGCGCCAGCGTCTGAAAGAGCAGAAAGAACGTCACCAGGGTGGCAACAAATGGATAGGCACGGGCGGCACCTCGCCATTCGGGGCGTACGGCTATAACCCGGAAGGCGTCCGAATCGGGCAGGAGGGCAGTCGCCACAGGCGGGCAGTCAAGGTCTGGGACAAGCGGGAATTTCGCAACCTTGACGACTCTCTTGAGTTGGGTACGCGGAACATGAAGGTAGCCCTGCGACGATTGAGAAAGTTTGCCCGACAGGGTGCCGACTATGAGCTGGATCTGGATGACACCATTCGTTCAACCGCTCGAAATGCAGGCATGCTGGACATCAAGATGGTTCCCGAGCGGCATAATTCCGTCAAGGTTTTATTGTTCCTGGACGTGGGCGGTTCCATGGAGGATCACGTCAGGGTCTGCGAGGAGCTTTTCTCAGCAGCCCGCAGTGAATTTAAACAGCTGGAATATTTTTATTTTCACAACTGTGTCTACGAGGGACTCTGGAAGGATAATCGTCGTCGATATAACGAGCGAATGCCCACCCTGGATGTGATTCACCGCTACAGCGCCGACTACAAGTTGATATTCGTGGGCGATGCCACCATGAGTCCCTACGAGATCAGTTACCCCGGCGGTAGCGTTGAACATCTCAATGAAGAGCCCGGAGCGGTCTGGATGAAACGCCTGCTGAATACCTATCCCAAGAGCGTATGGCTTAATCCTGAACCGGTGCAGCGCTGGGATTACACGCCGTCAATCCAGATGTTGCGAGAATTGATGGACCAGCGAATGTTTCCCCTGACCGTGAGCGGTCTGGAAGAGGGTATGCGAAAGTTGCTCTAGCCGCCTTTCCGGGGTGACTTACATCAGCTTTTTCAGGTCGTCCATGATCTGTTTCGAGTGCGTGTCAGGATCAACAGTGTCGTAGTGCTTGGCAATAGTACCGTCTGGTCCAATCAGGTACGTCTTGCGATTTGCCAATTTCAGCAAGCCCAGCAACTTGAAACCGGCATAGGTGGCGCTCACCTCACCAGTGGTATCAGCCAGCAAAGGGAAGGGCAGGCTGTGTTTGTCGGCAAATGCCTTGTGTGACTCCACATCGTCGGTGCTGACACCGAGGATGTGGACTCCCATCTTGCGGAAGACCAGGATGTCATCGCGAAAATTGCATGCCTCGGTGGTGCATCCCGGAGTGTCGTCCTTGGGATAGAAGTACAGCACCACCCATTTACCTTTGTAGTCCTCTATTGAATGCCACTTGCTATTTTGATCCTGCAGGCGGAAGGAGGGTGCAGCGCTGCCCTCCGGGAGAAGTTCGGCCGACCAGGAATTTTGGAAAGCCAGGGCCAGGCAGACTGTCAGTGTGGCGGCAGTGATTCCAAAAATTCTCATCTTAAGTGTTCCTCAAGCCTTTCGTGATCTTGTCCACGGCTAATAAACAAGTTGATGGAGTTAAGATTAAACCAGTTATATGGCGTGCGGCTATCGAATTCGACGAAAGTCCGGGAGCGGATGTGTCGAGTAGCCTTTGCGTGTCCGCCCAGGGCACAAGGTAGCCGATTCCCCTGCCGGGGTCCTTCGGCGGCGGTTCATAGGACGTTTAGAGCAGGATTAAGGATCCCAGGCCGAGGAAGGCGGCGAAACCGATCACATCGGTGAATGTGGTCAGGACAACGCTGCCGGCCAGTGCCGGATCGACACCGAATCTGCGCAACAAGAGGGGAATCCCGACGCCTGAAATCGCTGCCACCACCAGATTGATGACCAGGGCGGCGGCGATGACCACACCGATGCGCCAGTCG
>JBFFTZ010000141.1:0-6973 GCA_041571575.1 Gammaproteobacteria bacterium
AGAAGTCGATACCCATTATCGAGGAGGCCTACGACGAGATCCTGCGGCACGATGTAATCCCCCTCACCCTGGGCGGCGATCACACCATCGTGCTGCCCATACTGCGGGCCATGGCAAAAAAATACGGCCCGGTAGGCGTGGTGCACGTGGATGCCCACACCGACATCAACGACCACATGTTCGGCGAGGAAATCGCCCATGGCACACCGTTCCGCCGTGCCGTGGAGGAAGGCCTGCTGGACTGCAAGCGGGTCGTGCAAATCGGGGTACGCGGCACCGGCTATGCGGCGGATGATTTCGACTGGTCGGCCGAGCAGGGTTTTCGCGTGGTGCAGGCAGAAGAATGCTGGCACAAATCCCTGGTTCCGCTGATGGCGGAGGTCCGCGAGCAAATGGGCGACGGACCGGTCTATATCAGCTTCGATATCGACGGTCTGGATCCGGCATTCGCACCGGGAACCGGCACTCCCGAGATCGGGGGACTCACCATTTACCAGGGACTGGAGATCATCCGCGGCTGCCGCGGCATGAAGGTGATCGGCGGCGACCTGGTCGAAGTGGCGCCGCCCTATGACCCCTCGGGCAACACCTCGCTGACCGGCGCCAACCTGCTGTACGAGATGCTATGTGTATTGCCCGGCGTGAAATACCGCTCCTAGGCAGGTCGCCAGCGGATTCTGACAACAAAAAGGGCGGCTTTAAAGCCGCCCTTTTTTTGCCCTGTCTGCCCGTATTAACGATGAATGGGGAAATGGAACTGGGCGCCCTCGCGGACACCCGAAGGCCAGCGAGTGGTGACCGTCTTCAGGCGGGTGTAAAAGCGCACGCCTTCCTCACCATGCACCGCCATGTCACCAAAGATTGAACGCTTCCAGCCGCCGAAACTGTGGAAGGCCATGGGTACGGGAATCGGCACATTCACGCCCACCATGCCCACTTCGATCCGGCTCACGTATTCCCTGGCCGCATCGCCGTCACGGGTAAAGATAGCGGTCCCGTTGCCAAACTCGTGGTCATTTACCCACTGCACAGCTTCATCGAAATCCTCGGCTCGCAGCATGGTCAATACCGGACCGAAAATCTCTTCCTTGTAGATGCGCATTTCCGGCTTTGCATGGTCAAACAGGCAGGCGCCCAGGAAGAAACCCTTTTCATGTCCCTCCACGCTGATGCCACGGCCATCCACAACCAGTTCGGCCCCTTCTTCCACACCCAGGTCTACGTAGGAAGACACCTTGTCGCGGTGCTCGGCGGTGACCAGCGGGCCCATGTCCGAAGTCGGATCCACGCCAGGGCCAATCTTGAGGGTGGCAATACGCTCGACGAGTTTCTCTCGCAGTGCATCGCCGGCATCGCCCACGGCAACCGCTACCGAGATCGCCATGCAGCGCTCGCCGGCAGAACCATAGGCCGCACCAATCAGCGCATCCGCCGCCTGGTCCATGTCCGCATCAGGCATGACCACCATGTGATTCTTGGCCCCGCCCAGGGCCTGCACGCGCTTGCCGTTGCGGGCGCCGGTCTCGTAGATGTAATTCGCAATGGGCGTGGAGCCCACAAAGCTCACAGCAGCCACACGCGAATCCGACAGCAAGGTGTCCACCGCTTCCTTGTCACCGTTCACCACGTTCAACACGCCGTCCGGTAAACCCGCCTCTTTGAGCAACTCTGCCAGGCGCATGGAACAGGACGGATCTTTTTCCGAGGGCTTGAGTACGAAGGTGTTGCCGGCGGCGATGGCTACCGGGAACATCCACATGGGCACCATGGCAGGGAAATTGAACGGGGTAATTCCCGCACAGACACCCAGTGCCTGGCGCATCGAGTGACTGTCCACCCCATTGGCAACCTGCTCGCTGAATTCACCCTTGAGCACGTGGGGCATGCCACAGGCAAATTCCACGACCTCCAGGCCACGCTGAACCGAACCCCGGGCATCGGTGATCACCTTGCCGTGCTCAGCGGTGACCAGGGCAGCCAGTTCGTCCATGTGCTTTTCAACAAGCTCCTTGAACTTGAACATCACCCGGGCGCGGCGAATCACCGGGGTCCGGGACCAAGCGGGAAACGCCGCATGGGCCGAGGCGATGGCGTGCTCCACATCCTGCACCGTGGCCAGGGCAACCCGCGAGGGCTGCTCGCCGGTGGCGGGATTGAATATCGTGCCCCATCTCCGGGACTCACCCTGGAAGGACTTGCCGTCCACCCAGTGGGTGATGGTCTTGATGGCAGAAGGTGACTTGTCTGCGGTGCTCATTTGGTTTCCTACCTCGTGGGTATCCGTTGTGGGCTCAGGCGCCTGCCTTGAGTGCCCGTGTCAGCGTATCGACGATGCGCTCAATATGCTGGTCTTCAATGATCAGCGGCGGCGACAAGGCGATGGTGTCACCGGTAGTCCGGATCAACAGCCCGTCATCAAAGCAGCGCGCAAACACATCCATGGCCCGCCTGGTGGGCTCGCCGGCAATCGGCTCCAGTTCAATGGCGCCGATCAGGCCCAGGTTACGAAGGTCAATAACGTGGGGCAGGCCTTTCAGGCTGTGTATGGCGTCTCCCCAGCGCTGTTCCATTTCCAGGGCGCGCTCGAACAAGCCTTCTTTCTTATACACGTCCATGGTGGCCAGGCCGGCGGCAGCGGCCAGGGGATGACCGGAATAGGTATACCCGTGGAAGAACTCGATCATGTTCTCCGGACCGGTCATGAAAGTGTCGTAAATGTGCTTGCCGGCAATAACGCCCCCCATGGGCACCACGCCGCTGGTCAGGCCCTTGGCCATGGTGATCAGATCCGGGGTCACACCAAATCGCTCGGAACCGAACGCCTTGCCGGTACGGCCGAAACCGGTGATCACCTCGTCAAAGATCAGAAGGATGCCGTGCTTGTCACAGATATCGCGCAGGCGCTGCAGGTAACCCTTGGGGGGCATCAACACACCGGTAGATCCGGCGATAGGCTCGACGATGACGGCAGCAATGGTAGAGGCATCATGCAGGGCGACGATGCGCTCCAGGTCATCCGCCAGATGATCGCCCCACTCCGGCAGTCCCCGGGTGAAGGCGTTCTTCTCCAGGTTATGGGTGTGGGACATATGATCCACGCCAGCGAGCAAGGTGCCGAACATCTTCCGGTTGGCGACGATGCCGCCCACAGAGATGCCGCCAAAGCCCACGCCATGATAGCCGCGCTCACGACCGATCAGTCGGGTGCGGGAACCCTCGCCACGAATGCGGTGATAGGCCAGGGCCATCTTCAGCGCCGTATCCACGGCCTCGGAACCTGAATTTACAAAGAAGGCGTGATCCATTCCCTCGGGCGCCAGGTCGGTGACCCGGTCAGCCAACTCGAACACCTTGGAGTGCCCCAGGTTAAAGGCCGTGGCGTAATCCAGCCTGGCCACCTGCTTTTGCACCGCCTCGACAATATGCGGATTGCCGTGACCGGCATTGCAACACCACAGCCCGGCAATGCCATCGAGAATCTCGCGATCGTCTGAGGTGTAGTAATACATGCCCTGCGCCCGCTCGATCATGCGCGGGTTTTTCTTGAACGAGCGGTTGCTCGTGAAGGGCATCCAAAATGCGTTCAAATTCAGGTCGCCAGAGACACTCATGACATGTCGTCCTCTTTAGCAGTGCGGGGTTGGGCCACAAGGATGGAAGAGGTATAGGCTAAACGATTGAAAAAATTTAACAATATTTAAATGGATTTTTTTAAATCATTGTTTTATATAGATAGTCAATGAAAAATGTTTAGTTATATTTAACGGTTTAACGCCCTATGCAAGATCTTGCCAGACGATTACGAGAGGTACGCAAACGCCACGGCCTGTCCCAGCGCAAGCTGGCCAAGCGCAGCGGCGTCAGCAACGCCATGATTTCACTCATCGAAAACGGCCGCAGCAACCCCTCCATGGGGCTGATGCGACGCATCCTCGAGGGTATTCCGATCTCCATGAGCGAATTCTTCAGCCACGAGTCCTCGCAAGCGACACAGGTGTTCTTTCACCACGAGGACCTGACCCAGATTGGCAGCGGTGCGATTTCCTTCCTTCAGGTAGGTTCTGACCTGGCAAGCCGCCGGCTACAAATTCTCTACGAACGCTATGCGCCCGGGGCCGACACCGGCAATTCCATGCTCAGTCACGAGGCGGAGGAAGGCGGCGTGATCCTGAGTGGGCACCTGGAGGTAACCGTGGGCGATGCCAGCCAGGTATTGGGACCCGGGGACGCCTTCCTGTTTGACAGCAGGACTCCCCACCGCTTTCGTAATACCGGCAGCAAGGAGTGTGTGCTGGTCACCGTCTGCACGCCGCCCACTTTCTGAGCCCACCCAAGGCCTAACTACTGATTCTTAAGTAATTCCCGAAAGCCGATAGGCACAAGAGACAGCTACGCAAGTGCCTCGACAGCGGATAGTCTGAACTTGTATATGCCGCTCAATTCGAGCCCATGGATTCGCCTCGCCCTCGCGGGTTATAAAAACCAGACCAAGAAACAACCTCATGAGCACTAGTTTCCCAAAGGACCCAGACTTGAATATTTCCACTTCCTTGCATCCTTCCAGCGAGCTCGCAGAAATCAGCCTGTTGCGAACACATATCTACAGCCTGTATTCACAGCTCGTCCGCTCGCCGATTGAAAGCGCGGGGAAAGTGTCCTTCGGTTGGGAGCAGGAAAGCCTGCAGGCACTGAAAGGCGCCCGGGGCACTCTTGAGTTTGACCTGGATGGATTGGAAGAACTGGTGGTGATGCACCGGGAAACTCTGCCGGAAGAAATGCAGCAGAATTATCGTGAGCTGTTCGGCGACGACGAGCGAGATCTGCATATCCCCATCCAGGAAGAAGTCGTCTCAACGATTCCGTTTGGCACAAAGGATGAAATCAAGCGCATCTACGACTACTTCGGTTACCGCCCCTTCGAATACGGGGGCCAAAGCGCCGACCACCTTTCCGTCGAATTGGGTTTCATGAAAGTCATCACCTTGCGAGAAGCGCTCTCCGATAGAGAGGCTGCAATTTCTTACGCAATGGTTCAGCGCGATTTTCTGGAACGCCACATGCTGCGCTGGTTCCCTTCTGCCGCCGACCAGGTCATGGAAACACACCATGATGAGTTCTATCCGCGGTTGTTTGAAAAACTCGCTATTTTCCTGGCCCAGGACGCCAAGTGGCGACGTGAATCCCTGGAAACCCTAAAAGCCGCATAATAAATCCAGCCCTATCCGGTTCCCCCCTGCACGCGTGGGGGGATACACTGGATTCTCGGGAAGTCGATACCGGAGCCACATTTGCAATATTTTTCTGTCTCTACCCCACGTTTCTTGCTTGCACTGCTCGTGGCGCTGCTATTGGCAGGCTGCACGGAACCTGTATCCATCAGTAATTACGAGCAAATTGAAAGCGGTATGACCCAGGCCCAGGTCTACGACATCCTGGGCGAACCTGACACTGCTGACAGCATCGACCTGGGCGGATTCTCAGGCACGCTTGCAACCTGGGAAAGCCGCGACGCCATGATCACAGTCCAGATCTTCAACGGCGAAGTGTGGGGAAAACAGTACTCCACCAAGCAGGCCGGCAACTAGCCCTGTCAGGCGCCGTCCCAACGACGAACAAGCCCGGACTCCAGTCCAAGCAAGTCCAGCAATCGCCCCACTGTGTGATCGACGATGTCCTCGACAGTTGAAGGCTTGTTATAAAAAGCCGGCATGGGCGGAGCAATGATCGCGCCCAGCTGGGCAGCCTCGTAAAGCAGTTTGCAGTGCCCCAGGTGCAGGGGTGTCTCCCGTGGCACAAGAATCAATGGGCGCCTGTCCTTGAGCGTTACGTCCGCAGCCCGGGTCAACAGAGTGTCCGAATACGAATTCACAATCCCGGAGAGGCTCTTCATGGAACACGGTGCGACCACCATCGCATCACACCTGAACGAACCGCTGGATATACTGGCGGCCAGGTTGCGGTCGTTATGCACGGTGTCGGCCAGGGCTTCTACATCGGCCACCGAATACTCGGTCTCCAGCGTGATGTTGAGTTTCCCTGTCGCACTGAGTACCAGGTGGGTTTCCACCTGGGGTGCCTGCCCCAGCGCTTCCAGTAAACGGATCCCGTAGATCACGCCGCTCGCGCCGGATATTCCAACTATCACTTTCATCATTGCGCCCGTATCGGCCTACAACAGGTGGCACAGTGTAGCAGGACACGGGTCCCCGGTAATGATTCCTGCGCGCGACCGGGGAGCCACAAGGGACCCATGGCGTGGTGGCCGACCGTCCCGGCTCCGGGCTATCTTACTGCGCTACTCAAAGCGCTTCAGACCCGACACATCCAGCACCTTGAGTTGCCGGCCCTGGACCTCCAGCACCTGCTCGTTCACCAGCCTGCGCAACAGGCGTGACAAGGTCTCCGGCTTGATAGACAACCTGGCGGCAATTACCTGGCGAGACAAGTCCAGGTCTATGGTTCCCTGGTTATTACCGCTCATGTCCAACTGATCCACCAGGAATCGCACCAATCTATGGGTAGCATTGGTGATGCTGAGGTTTTCGATTTCCTGCAATTGCCAGTGCAACCTGCGGCAAACGTCGCCCAGCAAGGCCAGGCAGGCCTGGGCATTTTCGTTCAGGGCCGCCAGGTAACGCTGGTTCTCGACTCGTATGACCAGGGAGGTTTCCATGCCAAAAGCGCCTACCGGAAAGGTATTCTGGCGCTGAAACATGATTGCCTCGGCGAAGGTGTTGCCCGGACTGATAACGTCGATGATTTTCTTGTCGCCAGTCGGAGAAACCAGTGACAGCTCAATGCGCCCCTCCACTACCAGGAAAAAATGGCTGGCCGGATCGCCACGGTTAAACAGCATTTCGCCCGCCCGGACATTCACCAGGCTGGCACGCTCGATGATTTCTTCCAGGTGCTCGGCCGGCAATCCTGCAAAAAGGTAGTTCTGGCGAAGCAATTTCGATTCGTTACATTGGAG
>JBFFTZ010000142.1:0-6968 GCA_041571575.1 Gammaproteobacteria bacterium
GACCCGGATTGGGAAAAGAACGGTTACATGGACGAAGCAGTCGCTCTGATGGAGCGCTGGTGTCTTACACAGCCCATCAAGGGAATGAAAGTGGAAGTCGCCCGTCTCCCCGGTCGCACCCCGCTGCTGTTTTGCGAAATTCCCGGTGATTCCGAAGAAACGGTCCTGCTCTATGGCCACCTGGATAAACAGCCCGAATTCTCGGGATGGCGTGACGGCCTGGAGCCCTGGAAGCCGGTCATTCGCGACGGCAAGCTTTATGGACGCGGCGGCGCCGACGACGGTTATGCGATATTTGGTTCGCTGACAGCCATTCGAGCCCTTCAGGAACAGGGGATTCCCCACTCACGTTGCGTGGTCATCATCGAGGCCTGTGAAGAAAGCGGCAGCGAGGACCTGCCCTACTATATGGAAGCCCTGGAAGAGCGCATCGGCAAACCCTCGCTGGTAATTTGCCTGGATGCTGAATGTGGCAACTATGATCAGCTCTGGTGTACGACCTCCTTACGCGGCAACCTTGTAGGCACCCTGAAAGCCCAGGTACTGACCGAAGGCGTGCACTCAGGTGCCGGCAGTGGCATTTGCGCCTCCAGTTTCCGGGTAATCCGCGAGGTACTGGACCGCCTGGAAGACTCCGCCACCGGGGACACCCGGGTGCCGGAACTGGAGCCCAACATCCCCGATCAGCGCTTGCATCAGGCCAAGGCAGCGGCCGAAGTGCTGGGAGACATGGTTTACAAGAAACTGCCCTATTCGGGCAATACCCGCCCCGTGAAGACCGACATTGTGGAACTGCTGCTCAACAACACCTGGCGCAGTACCTTGAGCGTCACCGGAGTCGACGGTATCCCGGCCTTGGGTAATGCCGGCAACACGCTGCGCCCCTACACAAGCCTGAAACTGTCCTTCCGTCTTCCCCCCACCGGGGATCCGGCGGCGGCCGCTGCTGCGGTGAAGAAAATCGTCGAGACAGACCCTCCCCAGGGCGCCGACGTTGAATTCAAGGTGGAATCGGCCATGGGCGGCTGGCATGCGCCGGAAGTAGCCCAGTGGCTGGAAGACTCTATGCATGCGGCATCCACGGAGTTCTTCGGCGCCAATGCCATGTACATGGGTACCGGCGGCAGCATTCCGTTCATGGGTATGCTGGGAGAGAAATTCCCGGGTGTGCAGTTCCTGATCACCGGCCTGCTGGGGCCGAATTCAAATGCCCACGGCCCCAACGAGTTCCTGCACATCGACAAGGGCAAGAAAGTGACCATGTGTGTCAGCCAGGTCCTGGCAGATCACTACCTGCACTTCTCGAGCTAAGACCGGAAGAGTCATTCGGCGGTCATCTGGCCGCCGCGTGACCTACCTCAATCAGTTTTTGCCAGTGAGGCCGGAATGCGTTGAGCATCTGCTCATATCGCGCCACCGGCGCGTACATCTCATCCAGCTCTTGCAGCGTCAGAACATCATCCGGGCGGCCTTTTTCGAAGCGCGCCTGCTTGGTGAACAAAATATATCCCTTGACCGGAACGTTGGGGACGAGTCGTCGCACGGCCGACACCTTGTCGAAAATCAGCCCCTGGGGATTGCGGAATGTGTAACGACCGGTGCTGGAGATCACTGTCCATTCTTCCATACGATTTCCGCCGAAAATATTTCCCTCGGCCTCTTTCACATCCAGGACTACCAGCCCCTTGCTGGTAAGCAGTAGATGATCCACCTGGATTTCCCCGTCGAACCCATCGGGAAGCACGAAGTCCTGCACCCATTCAAAGGAGATGTGTTTGGCTACCCTGCCGAAAGTCAGGGCCTGCCGGCGGCGCCTCACGAAAAATACAGTGACCAGGATTCCAATCGCTAACAATCCGGCCAATGTGTAGTACGAAAGGTCATCCATTTCCAGCGCACGCTCAACGAAACAACAGTTATTGAAAAAGCCGGTTATCACCGGGGCTATCAGCTCAGTCGCAAGTCTACTTCACCGCGTCGATGAGTGCCTCTAAAACCGGCTCAATGTCGCTGACGTGAGTCGGCAAATCCAGCAAGCGGGCCAACGCCTCGGGTATTTCAACCGGATGACCGACCAGGGGCTCAACAATGGTTTCAAATTTTGCCGGGTGGGCTGTCGCCACCAGCGCCCATGATTGCGCTTTATCGCTTTCGGAAAAACTGTCGTACACATAGGCGGCTGTGGCTGTGTGTGGACACCAGGTCTCACCCCTGGCCAGCTCGTCCCGGGATATTTGTTGTCGAATGTTCTCATCCGATACCGAGTAGGCGCTCACAGCTTCCCGCATCAGCTCCACGCCAGGAAGCATGTCCCGGAGACGCTCCATATTGGATGGGTTTCCAACATCCATCGCCGAGGCCAGGGTGGCTATGCTCGCCCCGGGCGACCAGTCCCCTGTCTCCAGGTAATCAGGAATTGGCCGGTTCTCATTGGTGGCAAACACGATTTTCCCAATGGGAAAGCCCATGGTTTTCGCCCACACACAGGCCTGGCCATTTCCCAGGTTACCGGTGGGGATGACGAAATTCAGCTTCTGCCCGGTTGCACGCCAGTAATCCAAACTGGCAGCGGCGTAATACACCGACTGGGGCAACAGGCGGCCCAGGTTAATACTGTTGGCCGAACTCAGGCGAACCGCCTGGTTCAAGCCGGTATCCGCAAAGGCCTCTTTCACCATCCGCTGACAATCATCAAAGTTTCCGTTCACACGCAGGGACAACACATTGTCACCCCAGCAGCACAGCTGCTTTTCCTGTCGCCCGGATACCAGCCCCTTGGGGAACAGCACCACGACACGGGTATTCGCACGGCCGTGGAAAGCCGCGGCCACAGCTCCGCCGGTATCGCCCGAGGTGGCAACCAGGATCGTGAGGGGGGTCTGCTGGTTGCTGTTGAGTCGCTCAAAACACGCGGCCAGGAACCTGGCGCCCACGTCCTTGAAGGCGGCAGTGGGTCCGTGGAAAAGCTCCAGCACATACAGAGGACCCGAGTCGGAAGGAATTTTTCTCAAGGGAATCGGAAAGGAGAACGCCTCCTGGCAAATCACCCCAAGGCTGTCCTCAAGCTCACTGCCATAAGCAAAGGGCGCAAGCATGATTGCCCCTACCTGGGCAGGGGTACTTGCATCGGCGAAGTCTGTCAGCTCAACCTTGGGAAAGTACTCCGGCACGTACAGGCCGCCGTCAGGTGCTATGCCCTGCAAAAGCGCCTCGCAAAACCCCACCATGGGTGCCTGGCCGACCGTGCTTCTGAATTTCATATCGTCTCCGTCACTTGGGCACCCAGGGAATCGACCTTCGATACCCAACTTCGACTGCCTATACCCTGTTGTGAGAATTCCTGGCTCATGATTGTGGCTACCCGGCTGGCCAGCGCCTCACCCTGGCACCAGGCAAATATGCTGGGCCCACTCCCCGAAAGGCTGCAACCCAGTGCTCCGGCCTCCATGGCCGACGCCTGCACCTGTTGAAAACCTCTGACCTGGCCGGACCTCTGGGGCTCAATCATAACGTCCCTGAGGAAGCGCCCAAGCAGGAAAAAATCAGACTGTTCACAGCCTACTATTACTCCGGCAAGATTCGCCATCTGCCTGACCACGTCACGGCGACTCACATAGTCAGACAGGCCCGCCCGGGATTGCTCGGTGGCGATGACCACATCGGGATGAACCAGGGCGCAATACAATCCAACGGGAACGGCTACGGACCTGGCTAGAGGTGGCTTGCCTTCCACGGCAAACACCAGCCCTCCCAGCAGGCTGGCTGCCACGTTATCAATCACCCTGGCACCGGTGGCCACAGCTTCACCATCCAGAGCACAATCAAGCAACTCGGCCTGGGTAAGGGACGTCTCAAGCAGGCCGTTTACAGCTACCGCCCCGGCCACCGCAGAGGCCCCTGAGCCACCGAGACCGGATCCCACTGGAATACCCTTGACGATTTCAAGATCGACGCCCCAGGGGGCATTGGAGAGCTGCAACACGGCCAGGGCGGCCTTGCCGGCGGTATTTTTTTCAGTATCCAGGGGAATCCCACTGGATCCAGGGCCTGAGCACATCACCCGAACGCCGGCAGAGCTGCTCCGCCTGGCCGTCACCAGGTCAGCGACTGCGTCAAAGGCATGACCAAGGATGTCAAAGCCGACGGCAACATTGCCAACTGATCCCGGAGCCCTCGCCGTACAGGATTCCACGGGGTTGGCCACTACAGGGCGGCGCCCAGGTAGGTGGTCAACCTCAACAAGTCAGCGAATATGCCTGCCGCGGTCACATCTGCCCCGGCGCCCGGTCCACGGACAATAAGCGGGTTCTGGGCGTATCTGCGAGTCGTGAATTTCACAATATTGTCGGTCAGGTCAATCGCGGCGAAAGCATGGTCCAGACCCACCGCTTCGAGCTTGACCGTGGCCTTGCCTTCACCATCGAGTCGAGCCATGTAACGCAACACTTTGTCCTGCTTCCTGGCCTGTTCCAGCCGTGCGGCGATCTTCTCGTCCTGCTCGACAATCCGTTTCAGGTAGGTCTCCACGTCCACGTCATTCAATTCATCCGGAACCAGGCTCTCGATGCTCACATCGTTCACCTCCAGTTCCAGACCGATCTCCCGGGCCAGGATAACCAACTTGCGGGCCACATCCTTACCCGAAAGGTCATCACGGGGATCCGGCTCCGTGTACCCCTGTTCGCGAGCCAGGGCCACCAGCTCGGAAAATGGCGTACTGCCATCGTATAGATTGAACAGGTACGCCAGGGTTCCGGACAGGATGCCCTCTATTGACTGCACCTTGTCACCAGTCTGAATCAGGTCCTGGAGAGTACGGATAATAGGCAGGCCTGCTCCCACGGTGGTTTCATACAGATAGCATGAATTGCCCGTCCGCCGGGCCTCGCCCAATTGCCTGAATTTACTCATCGAGGCCGTACTGGCTCGCTTGTTTGGAGTGATCACGTGAATGCCGCGCTCCAGCCATTCCGCATAACGACTGGCAATTTCTTCGCTGGCAGTGCAGTCGATAATCACCGCATGGGGCAGATGATCGGACTGTACATGATCAACAAAGCGGTCCATATCCAGGTGATCGCCCCGCTCGGCCAGTGTGTCGCGCCAGGAAGACAACTCGCAGGCACGAGGTTCAAGAAGCATCTCGCGGGAACCGGCAATCGCCCTGACTCTCAGGTCCAGGTTCAGTTTCCTGCGAAGGCGTTCGAACTCACTCGCCATCTGGTCCAGCAGCACACCGCCTACATTTCCCGGACCAATCAGACCAATGGAAACCGTCTGTGGAGACAGGTAGAAACTCGCGTGTACCGCGCGCAGTGCACGAGAGGCGTTTTCGCTGTCTATGACGCAGGAAATATTTCTCTCTGACGAACCCTGGGCGATGGCCCTGACATTCACGCCAGCCCGTCCCAGCGCCGAGAAGACCTTTCCGGACACACCGGCGGCGCCAGCCATGCCGTCACCAACCACGGCAAGAATGCTATTGCCCAAATTCACCTCTACATTCTGGATCTGCCCGCCACGCAGTTCTGCCTCGAACGCGTCCCGAATGACCGAGGCAGCCCGGGCGGCATCGTCTTCCGGCACCGCCACACATATCGAATGCTCTGAACTGGCCTGGGAAATCAGGACCACAGAAATCTCGGCCTCGCGTAAACCGCCAAACATACGATCGGCCGTTCCCGGGACCCCGATCATTCCCGCTCCCTCGACGTTGATCAGGGCGATCCCGTCAATCGCGGTAATACCCTTTACCACGCCCTGGCTGCCCGGCCTGGCGGATATTGGAGTGCCTGGCGCCTGCGGATTGAACGTGTTCTTGATGACTATCGGAATCTGCTTGTGCACCGCCGGGTGCATGGTCTGGGGGTGAATAACCTTGGCGCCAAAATACGAAAGCTCCATGGCCTCGCTGTACGACAGGGATTCAATCACCGCCGCGTCCGGCACCCTGCGTGGGTCAGCACTCATTACACCGTCCACATCGGTCCAGATCGTGATCTGCCAGGCATTGAGCAGGGAACCGAAAATGGATGCTGAGTAATCGCTGCCGTTACGCCCAAGATTGGCCTGAAGACCGTTCACGTCGCTGGCAATGAATCCTGTGACCACGACCAGGCCATGGAAATTACCGGGTAATTCCCGGCTCAGGTTTGCCGCAGACGCCTCCCAGCGAACCAGGGGACCCAACTCGTGCTGCTCGATCACCACAACCTGCCGGGCGTCCAGCCAGCGGACCCGGGCATCGCCACGCTCCCTGGCAAGAAAACGACTTAACAGTTGGGCCGACCACAATTCGCCGTATCCGGACACCACATCGCGACTGATACTGGCTGCCGAGCGCATCAGGGAAATCGCCCGCAGGATATCTGTCAGGTCCTGGCTGTCACGCACCAGAATCTCTGTGAATTCGGCACGGGAGTTGTCATCCAATAATTCTTCGGCAATCGAGATGTAGCGATCAATCGCCGGCTGAAGCGCCTCGGCGAGATTTCCGCCGGCGTGCTCGGCCAGGTCCAGGCATCGCATCAGGATATCGGTGACTCCCTTGGAAGCGGACACCACCACAGCATGGCGAGTCTGCTGTCCTTCGGAGAGAATCTCGGCGACCCGACGGAAGCAACTGGCATCTGCCAGGCTACTTCCCCCGAACTTACTGACCAGCCATTTTCCGTCGCTCATTCGAACCCCAATTGTGCAGATGCAAAAAAGCCGATTGTATGGGGGTGGCGCTAGGGTTTAAAGGACTAATATCGTTAGATTGCGAGGATGTAATCTACAGACAAAAAAATCCCCGCATTGCGGGGCATAATTTTGCAGGGTTTTTATTGTTATTCACGCTGTCGCTTGCCGTTCACTAATTATCATTATTCTTACAAGCAAGTTTTTATTATTACGTAGCCCTACTCACCTGAAAGCATTGACCGGTACAGCCGTCAGTCTCACAGGTCGTCCATGTTTCAGACTAC
>JBFFTZ010000143.1:0-6942 GCA_041571575.1 Gammaproteobacteria bacterium
CCGTACGCCGGAACGACAGATCCAGGAATGCATGGACGTGGTCGATGCACTGCGATCCCGGCAGCGAGAATTGCTGTTCGAACTTTGCGATGCCCTCAGGGCCCACGGAATTGTGCTGGCTGATTACGCCGAGTTGGACGACGCTCAGAGGGAATGGCTGCGGGAACTGTTCGTCAGCAATATTTTCCCCCTGGTGACGCCCCAGGCATCGGATCCTGCTCACCCGTTTCCCTTCGTATCCAACCAGTCAGTGAATTTGCTGGTCAAGTTGACGGGGCCGGATGGAGCCGCCTTGCTGAATCGGGTGAAGGCGCCTATTGGTCCGGATATTCCGGGTCTCATCAAGGTTGCGCAAAAAGATGTCTTCGTGCCTCTTGAGCAGGTGATTGCCAATAACCTGGATCTGCTGTTCCCCGGCATGCCGGTGGAGAGTTGCGAGTTCTTCCGGGTTATCAGGAATGCCAATACAGAACGTGACGAGGAGAAGGCCGACGATCTGCTGGCGATGATTGAATCCGAGCTACGTGACCGGCATTTTGCGCCCGTGGTCAGCATGGATGTGGTCCGGGGGATGAGCGAGGAACATATCGGATTTCTCGCCGCTGAATTGGGACTGAATGAACAGTCCGCAGATGTGACCGAGGTGGATGCTCCCCTGGATCGGGCGGATTTCATTGAGCTGGCGAACCTGGATTACCCCGAGTTGCGCCATCCGCCACATCATCCAATTGACCATCCTGAGCTACCCCAGGATCGAAATATATTTCACAGCATTCGTGAGCGGGGCTCGGTTCTGCTGCATCACCCTTACGAATCTTTTAGCACCTCAGTGGAACGCTTTTTGAAAAGTGCGAGCCAGGACCCCAAGGTCCGGGCCATCAAGATGTCCCTGTACCGCACCGGTCGAAAGTCCCGGGTAGTGAAGAACCTTGTGGATGCCGCTCGCAACGGTAAGCAGGTTGCGGTGGTCGTGGAGCTGAAAGCACGATTTGATGAACGCGCCAATATCGAGTGGGCACGCCACCTTGAAGAGGCCGGTATCCACGTTTCGTACGGGGTTATCGGGCTGAAAACCCACTGCAAGGCAATCCTGGTGGTGCGCCGGGATTACGATGGCCTGAGACGCTATTGCCACATCGGCACCGGGAATTACCACGCGGGAACCGCAAGAGTGTACAGCGACCTGGGACTGCTTAGCTGTGATCCCTTGTTGGGAGAGGACCTGGGGCAGTTGTTCAACTACCTGACCACGGGTCAACCCGGGAACCGCAAGTACAATAAATTGTTGCTCGCGCCAGGCAGCATGAAAAAGCAGCTGTTGAAGAAAATTGAAAGAGAAATTGGCTTGGCGGAGTCCGCCGATGGGGGCTTGATCCAGCTCAAGTTGAACGCCCTGGAAGACGCCGAGATTTGCCGGGCGCTGTACCGGGCGTCCATTGCCGGGGTGAAAGTTGACCTGCTGATCCGTGACACCTGCAGGATTCGCCCGGGTATAGCCGGCTTGTCAGATAACATTCGTGTTCTCAGCATTGTGGGGAATTTCCTGGAGCACTCGCGTATCTATCGCTTTGGGGCTGGCGGTTTGAATGAGTATTACATCGGGTCCGCCGATTGCATGAAGCGGAAACTCGAAAACCGGGTCGAAGCACTGGTTCCCGTCGAGGAATCCGAGCACAAGGCTGAATTGCAACAGATCCTTGATCTTCAGTGGCAGGATCAGCGTGACGCATGGGATATGCATAGCGATGGCAGTTATCAGCAGCGAATTCCTACTGCTGATCCCGGTAGTGCAACAGGTTCCCAGGAAGTGTTGATTATGCGTGCCCGTAGCCGGCAGTTGATGGCTGAGAAGAAACGCTCACGCGGAGTGCCGTTTGTACGTCGTCTGGGCCGGCGAATATTTCTTTAAGGGGACTATCTCACCAATTCGGCTCGCAATGAGCCTGGGCCGCAACTGTGACGGCTTTCAATGTTTGAAATAGATGATCGATTTATCCTTTTGGCTGGTTTACGTCTCAAGGTAGGGACTGGTGAGAAATTCTGGTCGAATGAAGATCACGGCAGCCGGCTTGTGGGTAATGCTACTCGCTGTCCCCCTGGTGGCCCTGGGCATCGGTAACCTCGTCAGCATATTTGGCTCACCGACGCTCGTCGCATTTGTAACGACATGGATTCTTGCCGCGGTATTCCTGGCGTGGGGTAACTGGTTGATTACCAGGTTGGAGCGGGCCATGGCTACTGTGCGTGCAACAAAGGCGGAACTCGATGAAGCCCTGGGCCAAATCCGTGAGACTGCGAGGAATGACTCGCTAACCGGTGCGGCCAACCAGTGGTTCATGTACGAGATTCTGCGCCAGGAATGGGGCAGGGCGGAACGTACCGGCTCCCCCTTGTCCGTGGTGCTCGTAGAGTTTGATGGTCTGGACAGCTATGTGGACAGCTACGGTGATCCCGCGGGCGACAGCCTGTTGCGCCAGGCAGCGGAGATGATTACTCGTGAACTCAAGCGTCCCGGGGACCTGCTGGCCCGCCTGGGAGGCAAGCGATTCGTGGTTGTTTTGCCGGATACCGATCTTGAAGGCGGAAACGTGATCGCCGAGCGTCTCAGGACATCGGTGGAGAACGATACTGCCTTTCAGGATGCCGGTTCCATCACTCTCAGCGCCGGTGTTGCTGTGCGAACTGCCTTTAGGCAGGAAAACGAGCGGGACTTGCTTGAAGTGGCCCGAGACTGTCTCGCGGCCGCCAAGAAAGCCGGTGGCAACCAGGTGCTGACTCAAGATCAAGGCGTCTGACTTCCTGTTTACCCACCCGGGTACAACTGCACCAGTCTATTTCCATGGGGCCGAGGTGTTGCTACATCCATACTCTGTCTGATCAGGGTCCACAGGTGTTTGCCTTGCCAGGATGATTCCGGGCTTTTCGCGCCGGGACCATAGAGACTCCTGTCAAGCTTCTGGACTTCGGCTTCGATACCCGGCGTGACATTTTCGATTTCTCTGAGTGCCTGGACAACGGTCATTGTTGGGAAACGCTGCTGCAGGTAATCCACCAGGGCCTTGCGGGCCCGATCCGGGTCATTGGCCTCACACGCCGACTGTAGAGCCCGGGTGATGATCCGCGGAGATGGGCCTTGTTCCGGACTCTGATCAGTCATGGGCCGCCGGGCTCTGTTTCTGCTTAGCAACCAGGTCAGCAGTGTGAGCAGCCATCCCGATACGGCCAGCAGGGCAGTGACTTTCCAGAACAGGGTGTTAGTACTATTGACACCGGCCTCGGGTCCTGCCAAGGCAGTGTCCTGCCCCGGCTCACCTGTCGGTTGCTGGGACTGGGCAGCGGGGAGTATCTGCAAGACGCGTTCTGGCAGCAACGCGTACTCCAGCCGATCTTCTTCAGTGTTCCACCAGGGAATTTTGACCTCGGGCAACACCAGCTGACCGGAAGTAGTGGGAATGTAGGCGATTCGCTGTTCTCGAATTCCAACCACCCCGTTATCGTTAAACTGGTCAGATAGCACCGGCCTGTCCGGGTAAGCTTTCATGTCCCGGGATTCCGGCAATGGAATTTCCGGCAGCTGTCCCGAGGACAGACCCTCTGCCGTCAATCGCATCACCCGGGTCAGTGGTTCACCTTCTCTCAGAGGGCCTTCGGTAATGCTGTCCTGCAGGCTTACCTTGTCTGCGGGTAGCCAGGCGGCAGCGGGATAGTTCTGTGGAAGAGGGCGCACCTTCAAAGTGATGGGGTCGCCATTCAGGCGAAATTCGCTGGGTCGGCGCGAGAGCAACGACCACTGGCCGCTGGAGGTGTCGAACACTCTTACCAGCGCCTGTGCCCCGGCCAGTTCCAGGTCGCCGCTTTTCTGTGGGAATATCGCGTAGCTGGACTCGATCACTCTCAGGGTCCGGTTGCCCCGTTGCACCGTATAGATATTCCTGTCACCGAGTTGTTCAACGACCGCCTCGCCTCCGGGCAAACTGGGTTCTGTCATCCTTTCATCGGCTGTCACCACTGCAGAGACAAGTCGGACTGTGTATATAACCTGCTGCTGGACGTAGGGCGAACGAGGCTGGGCCTCAACCTCAAGATATATATCTCGTTCGCTGCGCGGCCCCGAATCGGCCGGTTTGACAGTGATTTCGAGTGCCCCGGTGGATTCGTTTCCAAGCTTGATCGGGGGAATGGTCAGGGTGCCGCTTTGCCTGGCCATGGCGCTGATATGCCAGGAAGTGAGACTTTGCACTTGTCGGTTGACCACGGTGGTCCGTGATTCCTGGCTGGTTCCCAGTACATCCACGATTGAGCGCAAGGCTGTCAGGTCGGGTTCGCTGTCGCTTTGGCCATCAACTTGAATACTTAGCGTAAATGACTCGTTTTCTCGCACGGGATTGCGGTCAACGCTCAAGGTTGCGGCTGCCTGGAGCAGTCCTGGCAGCATCAGCAAAGCAAGGCTTAACAGAACACCTTTTGCATACCGATATCGAATTGGTGCCGCCATTACCAGAACTCCTCTTCTTCGTTAACCATTTCCCGGGGTCGCTGTTGATACTGGTAGTAAAACTTCCGTCGCAATAATCCGCCCGGATCATCGGGGATTCTCCTGAGCCATTGCTCGGTGGCCTGGGCGGACTCGTCCTGCTGGCCCTGGCTCATGGCTTGCTCCATGGACTGTTCTCCCTGCTGGCCATTCTGTTGAGCCTGTTGCTGTTCTCCCTGGTTCGAATCAGAGGCCTGTGCTTCGCCCTGTTCTTCGCCACTTTGATCGGAGGAGGAGTCCTGCTGGGACTGCTGGTCCTGGGCTTGCCCGCCTTCCTGTCCGGACTCGGCCTGGTCCTGGGGGCTCTGTCCGTCCTGGCTGGAGTTCTGTTCCTGCCTGTCGAGTTCTTCCAGTAATTCCTTGTTGAATCGTGCGTCCTGGTTACCCGGGTCGACTTCAAGTGCCCGGGTATAGGCATCTATTGCAGCCTGGAAGTCACCCTTACGTGCCAGCGCGTTGCCGCGATTGTAGAGGCTCAATCCGTCGTTTCTGCCTTCCAGCGCTGCTGCCGCCTCGTCATACTGCCCATTTTGATACCGTGCCACTGCTTGCCAGTCCGGAGACTGGAACATTTCCGCAGCCTTTGCTATTTCGCCCTGTTCAAGCAATTGGGCCGCTTGCTGGTCCGGGGTGCGCCAGAGATTACCGGGTTCTGCCCGGGCCTGGGGGAATGGCAGGCACAGGGCGATAACGAAAACAGCGAGTACTCCGCGGCGGAAAGCCAGGGCGGCCAGGGGCAACAGGACTATCAGCAGCCAGGGACCTTCTTCTTCCCAGAGATCGGCCTGGAGTTCCTTGCCTTCGGTTTCGCTATCCGCCACACGACTGTCCAGCCAACTGACCAGGTTTTGGATTTCGCTGTCACCGGGTTGCCCCCGGATCAGCAGTCCCCCACCATCGTTGGCGATCCTGCCCAGCCGCGCCAGGTCCACGGCGGGGATCACGATTTCTCCACCCCGGGTGGTCACAAATCCCTTGCCTGTTGGAATCGGGCTGCCTTCCTGGGTACCCATGGCCAGCACCGAGGTGCGTATGCCTTTGCGCCGCAATTCCCTGACGGTTCGGTCGGTCTGGAACTCAACACTGTCGGTGACCAGCAGGATGTGCCCGTTTCCGGCTCGTGTATCGGCCAGCAATTGTTCCGCCAGCGTCAGTGCGCGAATCGTGTGACTTCCCGGGCTGGGCATGAGGTCGCTGGTCATGGCCTTCAGCAAATTGGCAATGGTGTCTGTGTCATCGGTTAGCGGTGCGACGGTGAATGCGTCCCCGGCGTACACCAGCAAGGCGGTTTCGCCGCGTCCCGCGTCCCGGGCCACCAGGATGTCCTGCAACTCGAACATGGCGCGCCCCAGCCGACTTGGCGTGACATCTGTCGCGTCCATGGAGAGCGACAGGTCCAGGGCGATGACCAGGGCGTTGCGATCCGAAAATACGGGTTGGGGAATCTTCTTCCAGGCCGGGCCTGCGAGCGCAAGCACCGCAAGCAATGCGCCCAGTCCTATCCATGCAAGTCTTAGCGGCGATGCACCGCCCTTTCCTGGCTGAATCACAAACGGTACGAGTTCGGGGTCGCAGACTTTTTCCCATGCTCCAGCGCGCAATCGTGTCCTGTATAGCTGGATCAATAGCGCTGCCAGCGGGAGCAGCGACAGCAGCCAAAGCGGGCGCAAGAAATGCAGCTCAGTCATGACGGTTACCTCGAACCCTGAACAGGGCGAGTCCGAAGGCAAGAGCCAGGGCGAGACCCAGGGGCCATGGGTACAATGATCGCCTTGGTCGGTAATTCAATTCTTCCTCGGTGACCGGTTCCAATCGATCCAGTTCCGCGTATATCTCTTCCATTTCCCGGGTGTCGCGGGCCCTGAAATATTTTCCGCCGGTGGCTTCGGCTATGGCACGCAATGCTTTCTCGTCCAGGTTTCGGGAGGGGTTTACCTGGCGTTTCCCAAAGCGGCTGTTCACCATCATGGCATCGGCGCCAATCCCGACGGTGTATATCTTCAAGCCCGACTGCGCTGCGATGCGGGTAGCCTGCATGGGATCGACTTCGCCGGCGGTGTTGGCGCCATCGGTCAAAAGAATAAGAACCCGGTTTTTCTGGTCTCGTTCACGCAGGCGTTTTACCGCCAGGCCGATTGCGTCACCGATGGCGGTGAATTGGCCGGCCAAGCCGATTGCGGATTCATTCAGCAGGGTCCTGACGGTCTTGCGGTCAAAAGTCAGCGGGGCTTGCAGATATGCCCGTTCACCGAACAGGATCAGGCCAATACGGTCACCAACCCGGCGTTCTATGAAATCCCCGGCCACCCACTTCGTCGCGGTCAGCCTGTCCACCGGTTTTTGATTAATCAGAAAGTCCTGTTCCTGCATGCTGCCCGACAGATCCACCGCCAACATCAGGTCCCGCC
>JBFFTZ010000144.1:0-6897 GCA_041571575.1 Gammaproteobacteria bacterium
ACAATCAGACCGGTGTCCCCAGCAGGGCGCTGGTCGACCTGCAGCAGTGCGTGCACATCGACCCTGAGTACCTGAATTGTTCCCAGCACCTGGCGGCCACCTATTTGCTGCTTGGTGAAACAGATAAGGCCGTGGCTTTGTATGAGGAGACCCTGGGAAACAGCTTTCATTCCATGGATGAGGCCTTTATCCTGGAATACCTGCGCCGAGGGCAAAGAGCCACGGCCCTGTTGATTGCCGACGCAAAAACCTGGCGCAGCTACGCCCCGGTTGCCGAGGTGATCAAGGCTCTTGAAAATCCCGATGCGGATCATAGCGAGGGTCTGCGGCGCTTTGAGCGCTGGTCAGAAGAGACGGGCAACACCCTGGACTCGGTGGCGTTTGTCTTGCTTGCGTTCCAGCAATACGACCGTTTGGCATCGTTGGAAGGCCGCACCGACGGTCGCTACGTGATGTGGAATCCGATAGCGAAGAGATTTCGACAATCACCGGCTTTCAAGGGATTTGTTACCGCCCTGAGGCTTCCCGACTACTGGCGTGAAACGGGCTATCCGCCCCAGTGCCGGGCTGTTGGCAAAGACGACTTCACCTGCGAGTAACCGCGATCACCAGTTCTTGAGCGGAAAACCAACCGGATCGGCCGGCGGCCACGGGAAGCCTGATTCTGCCAGCCGGGCCTTGAAATTGGGCGTCACCGCCAGGTCGAAAGGCGCACCACAGAAGCACATCTGCGAACCGATAAGCAGCATGAAAGGCCCACCAGGGCGGGCATCAATACGCGCGGCCGCCGCGTTGGCAGCTTGGCGATTACCCACTACCGCAGCAGCCACCATGGACGACCAGTCGTCCACCCCGGGCCGGGCCAGGTAGGCGTCGGAAATCTGCCGTGCCCGCTCGGGAGTCCCCGCCCTGGCTTCCAACAACAACTTGTCGGGGAAAGGATAAATGCTGCCGTGGGCAGCGGGCATATAGGCCTCGGCGTCTTCTTTGTAGCGACCCGCCGCCAACAAACCCACCAGTCGCATATCACGCTCAAAGGGCACGTACAGATTCAGCACCTCGGCCTCGGCAATAAGCTCCAGCGCCTCTTCCGGCCTTCCATCCCAGATCAGCGCCTGGGACAGGCCCATGTAGGGCATTCCCGACAGGGGATCGCAGCGCAATTTGTTCCGCTGCCAGGCCGCCATTTCAGCGGACCGGCCAAACTGGTCAGCAACCTGGCTTATCCAATTTCCTTCCAGGCACTCGTCGCTTGCCAGGACCTGGTCCACCTTGGCCGCCAAACCACGCCAGTCATCGGAAAATATCGTGCGCTCCACTTCCACCACAGTCCGTTCCGCGCCGGGGCGCGCAGATTCCCATGCCAGGGAATAGTCCTTCAGCAGGGTCTCCACAACATCCTGGGCTTCTCCGGGAAAGGCTTCGGGACGAAAGCCGGCCACCAGTTCGAACAGGACGTGGCCGCTCAGGTCTGCACGCTTCAGATGCACACCGGTGAGCCCGGGCGCCACCTTCAATACCTGGTCGTAAAACTTGTTGGCATCAGCCAGCGCATCGGAGATATGTTCCAGGTCCGAGTGAGCCTTCATGAAGGCTTCCTGTCCTTTCTGGTAGGCAATAAACGCCTCCACCTCACCAATGCCAGTATTACGCATACGCGCCAGCGCCTGCTCATCCAGCACCACGTCCAGCACCTCGGCAATGTTGCGGGCGATATCCTCCTGCACCGCAAAGATGTCCTCCAGGGTGCGGTCGTAGGTCTCCGACCACAGGTGAAAACCATCGCCTGCGCGAATCAACTGGGCGGTGATGCGCACCCGTTCACCGGCGCGCCTGACCGAGCCTTCCACCACGTGAGCCACGCCCAGGGTTGCCGCGATTTGCGGCACCGGCAGATCCGTACCCTTGAAATGGAAGGACGAGGTACGCGCAGTCACCAACAACTCGGGCACGCTGGCCAGGTAATTCAGGATCTCCTCGGTCAATCCGTCGGCAAAATACCCGTCGTCCTCACCGCTGCTCATGGCGACGAAAGGCAACACCGCCACGGACCGCGCCTGCACCGCTGCGCTGGCCTGGATGGGGGCAGTCTCCAAAGATTGGGTCGTGACATCTTGTTGAGTTGCAGTCGAACTCTCGTTGCCTGGCTGGGGAGCCAGCACAAACTTGTCCACGGCGAAGTAACCCACGGCGACAAGCAGCAGGACCACCAGGGAACGGTTCAACTTGTGGGCGGTAATGGTTGCGCCAGTCTGCGTCCGATCGACTTCCCGCTCACGCTTCACGCCCTCGGGAGTGATCTCGAAGGCCCAGGCCAGAATCAGCACCGGCACGAAGCCGATACCCAGCAGGAGCACAGTGATACGCACGGCTCCATCGTCAAATCCAAATGCCGGGAAAATCGTTTCCACCAACTGGATCACCAGCCAGGCCGCTACCGCATAGGCGGCGCCGACTCGGAATACATTGCGTCTTTTTAGTTCCTGAAACAGCGGCATCGAGGAATTTATACCCAGTCCATGAAGTAACAGATCATGGCGCAAGCCGGTCAATTTGTCGATGGATGGCGGCCATCCCGAATTAATGGGGCCGGATACAATTAATTCGCATTTCTCCGGTTTGACCCGCGAATTCCGATGGACTGCAAAGCACCCGGGTAGATACTCCTATGCCCAGGGAGTCCAACATGCCGCGTCCACTTCGTCTAAACCTTGCCAACGTTCCCCAGCATGTCATCCAGCGTGGCAATAACCGGCAGCCCTGTTTCTTTAGTGAGATCGACTATCGGCTTTACTTGAAGTTACTTGATGCAAGCTGCCAACTTCACCAATGCCAACTCCACGCCTACGTCCTGATGACTAATCACGTGCATTTGCTGCTGACCCCGTCAAAGCCCAACGGCGTGTCTCTGGTCCTGAGGGATTTGGGGCGCGACTATGTTCGCACCATCAACAAGGTCCACGAACGCAGCGGTACGCTGTGGGAGGGGCGGTTCAGATCCTCCCTCGTGGACGCGACCTCCTACTGCCTGAACTGTTACCGCTATATCGAAATGAACCCGGTACGTGCCGGGATGACCACTCACCCCGTGGAATACCCCTGGTCAAGCTTTCGCACCAATGCCCTGGGAAAGCCGGACCGACGCATCACGCCACACGAGTCCTGGATGCGGCTGGGAGCGAACAACAAGCAACGCCAGCAAACGTACAGGACCTTGGTCGAAGAGGCGATGGAGCAGCAGATTATCGACACCATTCGCCGGGCAGTGAGCAAGGGTCTGCCCACCGGGAGCAAGATGTTCCAGGCAGACATTGAGAAGGCCCTGGCCATCAAGCTGGGCAGTCGCAGGCGGGGTCGACCCGGAAAAATCGGCTAAAAATGTATCCGGCCCCTTTATTTCGTGTTTTTCGGCAGGTGCTCCGGTGGCAAATTCTTGTCCCAGTCTAGTACATGGTATTTTTTTAGTATCTCAATGGTCCTTTCCAGCGGAACGGCCTCCAGTTTGCCTCGCTTGCTGCTCACCGTGGTGGCCTTGAATATGGCGTTATAAATGGCCTCCTCGGTCGCCTCCGCCGTCGCGGCAAACAGCGGCGACATGGACTCGTTCACCAGCTGCGGTACGACCACCGGCTGGACACTCTCCCTGGGGCGTCGCACCCGCTGGTCTGTGGAAAACGCAATGACGTAGTCCCCCGATCCGTTGTGGGCGAAGGAACCCGTCCTGGCCAACCCCATGATGGCGCGCATGGCCAATCGGTCCAGGCTGCGAGCACTAAGCGGCGCATCGGTCGCCACCACTATCATGATGGAGCCATCCTCCCGGTCATCACCCTTTGGACCTGACTGAAGTTCCTTGTCGTAGGCGTAGGAACCCAGTTCGCGCCCCACCGGTGCGCCGTTGATGGTCATGGTGCCGCCAAAATTCGTTTGCACAAGGACCCCGACGGTGTAGCCACCCAGGGACTTGGGCAGGACACGTGAACTAGTGCCTATACCCCCTTTCCAACTGAAAGCCTGGGTACCGGTACCGGCGCCAACGCTGCCTTCTTCAACCGGCCCATCACTGGCAGAATCCAGGGCTGCGAATACCTGTTCACGCTGGATTGGATCAGCCCACATGTTGTTCACACGCGAGTCATTGGTCTCGCCCACGATGGGATTGACGGTATGCTCTCCCATGCCTTCCTGGGTATACATCCACTCTTTCAGCGCATCGGCGGCGCTCCAGACACATAAAGTGCAGGTGAGCAGGATAGGCGTTTCAATCTCGCCGAACTCTCTCACCTGGGTCTCGCCAATCAGCTTGCCGTATCCATTTCCCACATGAATCCATGCGGGTACCGGATGGGTATACAGGTTTCCCGGCCCGGGAATGATGGCGGTCACCCCGGTGCGTATGTCATCGCCCTCAATACGCGTGGCATGCCCTACCCTGACATCGGATACATCCGTTATGGCATTGAGAGGGCCTGTTGGGAAAGTACCAATCACCAGTCCAATATCCCGAGCCCGGGGTCGCGACCCGGGGTCCTCTCCCGCCGTGGACACCAGGGGCACCAGCGCAATAAGAAGCACCAGGAAACGTGAGTTGAGGGCTGACATCGGCGTGCTCTCCCTTTATTTTCAATTGTGTTAGCAGTAAAAGGTTTCCGGTACGGCGTCTGTGATAATTGATCTCGGCAGAAACATCCGACTGACCATGACAAATTACGCCGTCTGGGCTATTCGAGAAAACTCATTGAGCCTGATACTCACAGGGATAAGGCACGGCCAGCGGCGCCAACCTGGCAGCCGCATAAATAGCCTGGGTCTCGGCGCTGCAGTTGAACCCCACGATGGTGCGATCGGCACGTATAGAAGCGTAGATGTAGGCAGGGGAAGACTGGATTACTTCTTTCAGTATCACCCTGGCTTCCGGCCATGCACCTGCGGCCGCCAACAGCACCGGAAGCCCTTCGAATAACAGACCGGGATTCGCTCCGCTCCATTGCTCACTCCTGGGCCAACTCATGAGCGTCTCCAGCGCGATCTGCTTTTTCGCGCCTCCAGAGAAAAGATCCAGGTAGACCGGCACCGCAGCCTCATCTCTCCCCAGTGTGCGGGCTAACCGCCTGCCTGTAGCCTCAGCGCTTTTCAAATCTCCAGTCCGCAAGTAAATTCCGAACAATAATTCATGGACGTAATAAAAGTCCGGTGCAAACGACGCGACTTGCCGCAATACCCGCTCGGCCTCTGAATAGTTGCCCATCGCCCTGTAATTTTCTGCCAGGTTGGCACCCACGATGCGCGATCGCGGATCCAGTTCATAGGCCACCAGGTACTCTTCCAGTGCTCCTTCCAGATCGCCCGTATAGAGAATCGTACCCGCATACCACTGGTGTGCGGTGGCAAACGAAGGCCCCAACTCGATTGCCCTGCGACCGAAGGCCAACTGCTCTTCCACATCCTCTGTCGTAAAGATCAGTGCGGTGGCAGCCTCGGCAAGTCCCGGATCAATGGCCAGCGCCTGATGCGCCGCGAGGCGAGTCTTCTCCCGAGTCTCCGACCACCGCATATCAGTGTAGGAATCAATGATGGCGTAGGTCAGCGCCAGGCCCGCGTATGCACGAGCAAATTTCGGGTCGATGGCGATGGCCTGGCCAAACAGCTCTATGCTGTTACGCAACGACTCTCCAGTGCGCAGATGCCACTGGTTCATACCCCGCAGGTAGGCATCGTAGGCGGCGGTGCTGGTGGTGCCGGTCATGTTGCCGGCAACACCCGTGTCGATGTCCAGGGTGAGCTTCAGTTCATCGGCAATGGACTTGGCGATCTCGTCCTGGATGGCGAATATGTTGGTCAGCTCACGGTCATAAGTCTCCGACCACAGGTGATAGCCATCAGCGGCCTTGATCAACTGGGCGGTGACCCGCACCTGGTTACCGAATTTACGTACACTGCCCTCAAGCACGACATCCACATTCAGGGTCCGGGCAATCTCGGCGATATTGATGTTCGTGCCCTTGAATGCAAAGGCTGACGTGCGGGCCGCGACCTTGAGATCAGGTATACGCGCCAGCACATTGAGAATTTCCTCGGCGATGCCATCGGAGAAATACTCGTTGTCCGGATCGGCGCTCATGTTCACGAAAGGCAGTACCGCGATGGAGTTGCCCCGGGTGCGGGACACCGGATTCGTGGACTGCGCGGAGTTGGCAGCCGACGACTTTTCACTATCCACTGCAGTCGCTACTGCCGGCTTACTTTCATCACCCACATACACCCTCTCTGCAAGCAGAACCACCACCGCAACGGCGAGAAAAACAATAATGAGGCGGTCCAGCTTGTGGCCGGTTTGTGGGGTGATGGACTGGGTGCGGTCCACCTGGGTTTCGCGCTTCAATCCCTCTGGGGTCATCTCAAAGGCCCAGGCGATTATCACAGCCACCGGGAAACCTACCGCTATCGCCAGCATGAACACCTTCATGATCCAGTCAGGTGCTGCGATGTTATCCAGAACCAGGTCCACCACTTGCAGCAGCACCCAGGCGACCACCACGTAGGCGGCACCGACACGAAATACATTGCGGCGTTTAAGTTCCTCGAAAAAACTCATTTCTTGCGGCTCTCCAGCCACTGCTGGAAACGCTGATCCAGAGCCTTGAAACGAGGATTATCCCGCATGGAGTCAAAAACCGGATCCAGGTCAAACTGGGAGAATTCCCAGATTCCAAACTGCTCAACCGCAAGCTCGATTCGATCCATGGCAGCATCGGCATCGCCCAACCTGGCGTAGCCCATTGGAATTACCGTTCCTATTTCCACCATGCGCAAGGCGTTGGGTTTCAGGTCATGATCATAGCGGTACAGCATATCGTCGAACCGGGCCCTGTCGCCGCGCATGGAATACAACTCGAT
>JBFFTZ010000145.1:0-6896 GCA_041571575.1 Gammaproteobacteria bacterium
CATTGCCGACCTGATTCATTACCGACTTGAGATCGAGAATACTATCGAGCGTATTTCTCACCAGAAGCTGGAAACGGAATTCGGTGAGTTTGATCTGTATTGCTACGATGACTATGTCCATCGGGATGTACATCTTGCCCTGGTGAAGGGTGATCCCGGCGCCAAGGATCCGGCCCTGGTGCGGGTTCATGTGCAAGATACGCTCAGCGACGTGCTGGGCACCAAGAGCGAAACACTGGGTTGGCCGCTGCGAAGTGCAATGCGCCAGATCGCCGAATCCGAAAGCGGAGTGGTGGTGATTTTGCGTCCCCCCGAGACACCTCGTCAGTTCATGGATGCGGTTCAGGCACTGGTATCCCAGAGGAAAGCGCCGCGTAAGGACACGGGAGAGGGTACCCGGGTACTTCGGACCTACGGTACCGGCGCGCAGATACTCAGGGACCTGGGTGTGACCAAGATGCGTGTACTCAGCGCGCCCACCCAGATGCACGGCATTTCCGGTTTTGGCCTGGAAGTGGTGGAATATGTTGATGAACACAAGCCCAGTGAGGCCTGATTGATGGATAAGCTCAAGCAATTTGAAGGTGATCTGCAGGTACGTGACTTGCGTATTGCCATAGTCGCGTCGCGTTTTAACGAGTTCATAGTGGATAGCCTGGTCAAGGGCGCCATCCGCGCACTGCGCCAACATGGGGCCCAGGACAGCGACATTCACCTGGTGCATGTGCCTGGTGCGTTTGAAATGCCCCTGGCGGTAAAACAACTGGCCGCGTCCCGGCGCTATGACGCCATTGTGGCGCTTGGCGCGGTTATTCGTGGTTCGACCCCGCATTTTGATTTTGTTGCCAGTGAGTGCACCAAGGGTGTCGCCAGTGCCGGCCTGAGCCACGATGTGCCGGTGGGTTTCGGGGTGCTGACCGTGGATACCATTGAGCAGGCTGTGGAGCGTGCGGGCACCAAGGCCGGCAACAAGGGCGCCGAGGCGGCCATGTGTGCCGTTGAAATGGCCAACCTCCTGCGTCAACTGGAGCGCTGATAGTGCCTGACACCAAGGTCAGGCGTGCTCCGTCCGGGCGTAGCAAGGCCCGGGAACTGGCCATGTGGGCCCTGTACCAATGGCAGGTCGCAGGCACGGATGAGCGGGAAATCTACAGGCAGTTTCTGCTTGATAGCAAGGGTTCGAAACTGAACCTGGATTACATCGCCGACCTGGTGGGTGAGTACCTCGAGGAGATGGAAAATGTCTCGCTGGATGATTTCAACCCACGGTTTTTCTCGGGTGCTGACCCCAGGTATTTCAAAGAACTTATCTTGAAGATCCCGCCCCTGTCCGACGAATTGGACAAGGTGCTCTCGACCTTTGCCGACCGCCCCATTGATCAACTTGATCCCGTGGAGCGCAGTATCCTGATGATAGGAATTTACGAGCTTCGTGAACGTCTGGATGTTCCTTACCGCGTCGTGATCAACGAGGCGGTGGAGATGGCCAAGTTTTACGGCGCCGAGGATGGGCACCGCTACGTGAATGCAATGTTGGACAAAGCCGCTGGTGAACTTCGCAAGCTAGAGCAGCAAGCGCCTCGCAAGCCCAGCTGAGATTGAGCTAATGCCCTTAGCCCTTCCGGTCGAGCGCGAGCACCTGCCTACCCGTTTGTTCAGGTGTGAAGAATTTGGTCGCGGCAACCGGTTGTGGGAAACGCCCTGCACCTGGGTGGATGCCACGGGTCGGATATCCGGGGAGTTGCGCCTTGAGCGGACTTAGCGAAAGCCAGGTAATTCAAATTCTGAGTGAACACGGCGGCGCCCGGCGCCCGGACGTGGTTCTGGGCATTGGTGATGATGGGGCGTTGCTCCAGCCGCCGAAAGCTCAGGAACTTGTCCAGGTCGTGGACGCCTTGTTCGAGGGCGTGCATTTCCCCCCGGGCATGAGCGGCGAAAATCTTGCCTGGCGGGCCTTCGGCGTGAATATCAGCGACATCGCCGCGATGGGCGCAGAACCGGCCTGGGCGACACTGGTTCTTTCAATGCCGATGGCGGTGGAATCCTGGGTACGCTCTTTTGCCCGTGGACTCGGAGATTGCACCCGGGAGTTCAATATCTCCCTGGTAGGTGGCGACACCGTGCGTGGCCCCCTGGGTGTCTCGGTACAGATCACCGGGTTCGTTCCTCCCGGCCAGGCCTTGCGTCGGCAGGGAGCGGCTGAGGGCGACGGCATTTATATTACCGGGCGAACCGGCCTGGCTGCAGCGGGACTCGCGTGTATGCAGGGTGATATTCAGCCTGAGAATGAACCCGGGGAGTGGCGCCAGCGATTCCTGCGGCCGGTGCCGCGTTTACGCCAGGGCCGTGACCTCAGGGGTGTCGCAAGCGCATGCCTGGATATATCGGACGGTTTGCTGCGAGACCTGGGGCGCCTGCTGGAGGCAAGTTCAGTGGGCGCAACGGTTTTGCTGCAGCAAGTTCCCGGTCTGGATGAGTTGTCTGCCATGCTGGGTGAGCAGCGTGCGCTGTCGCTGTCGCTTACCGGCGGCGACGATTATGAGTTATGTTTCACCGTGCCCCGGGAGCGCGAGGCCTTGTTGGCTGACGTGTCGCGGAAGTGGTCGTGCGAATGCACCCGGATCGGCGAGATTTCGGGCACTGAGGGTATTCGCTTGATGAAAGATGAGCGGGAAGTTCCTCTTCCTCCCGCGGGATTTGAGCATTTTCAGGCATGAATAAAGCAGTTTCTCCCAAGACAGTATTCACCGATGGCGTGCACTTTCTCGCATTTGGATTTGGCAGTGGCTTGGCACCCTGGGCGCCGGGTACCGCCGGCACCCTGGTAGCGGTTTTCCTCGAGTGGCCCATGCGAGCCCAGTCGCTGGAGATTCGCTTGCTGGTGGCCGCGGCGATGTTTGTGGTGGGCGTCTGGATCTGTGGTGAGAGTGCTCGCAAGCTGGATGCTCATGATCACCCCGGCATCGTCTGGGACGAGTTTGCCGGTTATTTTCTCACCATGTTACTGGCGCCCCAGGGCTGGATCTGGAGCCTGGTCGGTTTTGCCCTGTTCCGGTTTTTCGATATCCTCAAGCCTTGGCCAATCCGAGAGATTGATCACAGACTGGGCGGCGGAATAGGCATTATGGTTGACGATACTTTAGCGGGAGTCTTCGCAGGGGCCATTCTGTGGGGCATTGCCCAATCACTTGTTTACCTTTAACGGATCTTCGAAGAAGTACTAATTTGAGCCAAAGTAATACAGGCGTTATACCAGACAAGATTGGTAAATACGTCATCATCAACGAAGTGGGTCGCGGTAGCACCGGCAGGGTGTTCCTTTCCCATGATCCCTATTACGGGCGTGATGTGGCCATCAAGGTATACAAGAACGAGGCTGCAGACCAAGACGACAAGGCACGTGTGGCCCGGAAGATGTTCTTCAATGAGGCCCACATGGTGGGCAAGTTGCAGCATCCGAATATCCTGCCAATTTTCGATGCTGGTGAGGAAGAAGGTCGGTATTACGTGGTCACCGAGCATGTGCACGGGGCCCGGACGCTGGCCGCTTACACCAAGCCGGGAAATCTGCTTCGCGTGGACGATGTGGTCGAGATCACCTACAAGTGCGCCAAGGCTCTGTCCTATGCCCACGGACGCGGTGTGATCCATCGGGACATCAAGCCCAGTAACCTGATGCTGACCCTTGATAATGATGTGCGCATCATCGATTTTGGTATTGCCATCGTCAAGGATGCCGATGTGTCGCGTATCCAGGGCATAGCGGGATCCCCCAGTTATATGTCGCCGGAGCAGGTGCAGTCCGACGAGATAACCCATCGTGCCGATTTGTACGCCCTGGGCGCCACCATGTATGAGTTGCTGACCGGGGACAGGCCGTTCAAGGCCAACAACCTGGGCAAGTTGCTCCACCAGATTGTCTATTCCACGCCGCCCCCGATTCACACCCTGCGTGCGGAGATTCCCGAGGAACTGGAAAACATTGTGTCCAAGGCAATGCAGAAAGATCCCGAGAATCGCTACAAGAACGGAAACGAGTTTGCGGCTGATCTGACCAAGGTCTTCAAGAACCTGCGAAGTCAGAATGACAACGTGGATCGCCAGGAACGCTATGACACGCTACGCAAGCTGCGTTTCTTTCACGAATTTTCTCACTCCGAGATCTGGGAGTTGCTGCGCGCCAGTGAATGGCGGGAGATGGAGCAGGGCGAGGAGATCGTCCGGGAAGGCGAAATGGATGATCGTTTTTACGTCATCGTCGATGGTGGTGTCGGGGTGGAGCGGGCTGGCAAGGCAGTGGCGATACTCGGCCAGGGCGACTGTTTCGGCGAGGCCAGCTACGTCAGCGGCGCCCGCAGAACTGCAACGATTCGCGCCACTGAACGCGTTATCCTGATCTGTGTCAGTTCAACTTTGCTCGAACAAGTGTCTTCTGCCTGCCAATTGCGGTTCAATCGAGTGTTCCTGCGTTCGCTGATCCGTCGTCTGCAACGCATGGACGGCCTGGCTGCATCCACCGACAAGCTCTCCGCCTGAGCCCTGGTATCCACGCGGATACCGGGAATCAAACAGACAATCAATCACTGAAGTCATGTCTCCCGTGGGGAAATCACGGCCTTACGCTGGTGGTGCCAAGCCCGGTGCGGGGGTGGGTCAGGCGTCCAGGTCCTTGTCTTTCTCTATCAGGGCGTAAGCCGAATGGTTGTGTATGGACTCAAAATTCTCTGATTCCACCACGTAGCCGCGCACCCGGTCTTCGTTGTTCAGGCGAACAGCGATGTCCCGCACGATATCTTCCACAAACTTGGGATTGTCGTAGGCGCGCTCGGTGACGTACTTCTCGTCCGGCCGTTTGAGGATGCCGTACAACTCGCAAGAGGCTTCCTCTTCCACGACATCCACCAGTTCTTCCAGCCACATAAAACCCTCGATCCTGGCCGAAATCGTGACGTGGGAGCGTTGGTTGTGGGCGCCGCGATCGGAGATCTTTTTTGAACAGGGGCAAAGGCTGGTAACCGGCACAACCACTTTTAGAGTCATGGCGGTCTTGCCATTCTTGTGTTCGCCAATGAACGAGGCCTGGTAGTTCATCAGGCTGGTGACGCCCGAAATCGGCGCCGTCTTGTTGATGAAGTAGGGGAACTCCATTTCGATGTGACCCGCATCTGCATCCAGGTGTTCGGTCATTTCCGAGAGCATTATGCGGAAGGACTTAACTGAAATCTCGTGCTCGTGGTTGTGGAGGATTTCCACGAACCGTGACATGTGCGTGCCCTTGAAGTCCTGTGGCAGGTTCACATACATATTGAACCGGGCGACCGTGTGCTGGTCACCACCGGCGCGGTCACTCACGCGTACCGGGTGGTAAATATCCTTGATGCCAACCTTGTTGATCGGAATGCGGCGGGTATCCGCGCGGCCCTGCACATCTTCTATTTCGGCGGTGCCGGCGCTGCAGCCCTTGGAGTCCTGGTTCATCAGTAAGATTTCCTCAAGAATATTGAATATCAGGCGTTTGCGGCCTGGATTCATGGGTGATCAGATGGGCGTTAGTGGAAAGTTAGACTCATTTTAACTCATTGGTTCGAGTTTCGCCCGAGACTGGATTCAATTTCGTCATATTGTAACGAGGAATTAGCTGTTTGCGTAGGCATCTGCTCTTGCGCGGGGACGTGGGTGACGTGCATGATTCTAATGTTAACCGACGATATTGGGATTACCGTGGCAAAAAGCAAGACCGAGGATCTGGATTTCGAGGCGGCCATGGCTGAACTGGAAAGCCTGGTAGAGCGCATGGAAGCAGGAGACCTGCCCCTGGAGGAAACTCTCAAGCAGTTTGAACGGGGGGTCACCCTGACTCGCCAGTGCCAGACCGCTCTCAGGGAAGCGGAGCAAAAAGTCCAAATTCTGAGCGGGTCAGCTGAGAATGCCGAGCCGGAGGATTTTGCGCCCTCTGAGGAGTAATCGGGTCTTCGGTTGACATCGCCCAGGGTGGGGCTAGAATCGATCAAGACCTTTAGACCCGGTCTAAAGAACGATCTCTCCCGTACTTATTCGACCAAATAAAGGAGACCTGAAATGGACTTGAAGGGTTCAAAAACTGAACAAAATCTGAAAGATGCGTTTGCTGGCGAGTCCCAGGCGAATCGTCGGTACCTGTATTTCGCAGCCAAGGCTGACGTGGAAGGCTACAACGATGTTGCGGCTGTTTTCCGCTCAACCGCTGAAGGTGAGACCGGTCATGCCCATGGTCACCTGGAATACCTGGAAGCCGTAGGCGATCCCGCTACCGGCCTGCCCATTGGTCCCACAGGTAATAACCTCAAAGCCGCTATTGCCGGTGAAACCCACGAGTACACCGATATGTACCCGGGTATGGCCAAGTCAGCCCGTGACGAAGGCTTTGATGAAATTGCCGACTGGTTTGAAACCCTGGCCAAGGCCGAGCGTTCTCACGCCAATCGCTTCCAGAAAGCCCTGGATAGCATGGAAGACTAGGCAAAACGTTACTGCTTCGGCAGTTCGGGTGGGGGTGATCAGGGTTGCCCTCACCCACTTATAACTTTCCTGGGAGGCACTATGGCCACGTCAGGTGGAAGCCACAGGGAGGGTAGCCTGGAGGCACCCACCCGTCATCCGTTGGATTGGAAAAACCCCGACTTTTACGACCGAGATTCGCTTTTCAAAGAAATGGAGCGGGTTTTCGATATCTGTCATGGCTGCAGACGATGTTTCAGCCTGTGCAATTCCTTCCCCACCCTGTTCGACGCGGTGGATGAGTCAGATACCGGTGAATTGGACTCTGTTCCCAAGACAGTTTACTGGGACGTGGTGGACCACTGTTACCTGTGCGACATGTGCTACATGTCCAAGTGTCCCTATGTTCCCCCTCACGA
>JBFFTZ010000146.1:0-6886 GCA_041571575.1 Gammaproteobacteria bacterium
CATGAATACGTGTTGCGCAACTGGCGACTGGTCAAGGTGGCCACCACCAAGGCACAACGCAAGCTGTTCTTTAACCTGCGCAAGGCAAAGAAGAACCTGAGTTGGCTCAACCAGGAAGAGACCGAGGCAGTTGCCCGGGACCTGGGTGTATCCGCCACCGAAGTTACCGAGATGGAAAAACGCATGTCCGCCCGGGACATGGTGTTCGACGCCCCCTCGGATAGCGATGATGAGCGCGGTGGTTACGGCGCTTCCAACTTCCTGCCGGCGGCAGACTCCGACCCGGCGGAAATCGTCGAGGCCTATGACTGGGAGCAGAACACCCAGCGCCGCCTGATGAACGGAATCAAGACCCTGGATGAACGCAGCCAGGACATCATTCGGCGCAGATGGATAGCCGAGAGCAAGGAAACCCTGCAGGACCTGGCCACTGAATACGGTGTGTCAGCCGAGCGCATTCGGCAGATTGAGAACAATGCGATCAAGAAACTCAGGCTGCAAATCACTACCTGAGCTTGATAGATACCCGATACAAAAATCCCGGCTTTCGCCGGGATTTTTTTGCTTGCTGCACATGAGCCGAAGCGCTTACTGGGTCACTGGCACCAGGGTCAGCTCAACCCGGCGATTAAGCGCCCGACCTTCAGGCGTACCGTTATCGGCCACCGGGCGGGCTTCACCCATGCCCACAGGCATCACCCGCATTTCCAGTACACCCCGGTTCACCAGGTAGCCAGCCACCGTGCCCGCACGTCGTTCCGACAAGGCCTGGTTGTATTCCTCGCTGCCCTGGGAATCGGTATGTCCGGCCACTTCGATCACGGTCTTGTCATACTCCTTGAGCACCAGGGCCACCGAGTCCAACACCCCAAAGAACCCGGGGTTGAGATCAGAACTGTCGCTGGCAAAAGTCACATTACCCGGCATATTCAGAGTGATGTGGTCGCCATCACGGCTTACGCTGACACCGGTACCTTCCAACTGCTTGCGTAGGACCATTTCCTGCTTGTCCATGTAGGCGCCAACGCTGCCACCGGCAACCGCACCCACACCCGCACCGATCAGGGCGCGCTGCCGGCGCTCTACCGCGTCGTCACCAGTGGCCAGACCAATCACTGCGCCCGACACGGCGCCTATGATGGCACCCTTGGTCGCCGAGGAGGTTTGTTCCTCTCGGGTATAGGGATCCAGCGTGGTGCAGGCGGACAACAAAACAGCCGCAGCCAAAAGGGACACAGCAGTTCTATTTGTAAGTTTGTTCATTATCATCTCCATTGATTGTCCATACCGGTTAACCTCTTGCAACCGGTTTCGCGGCCCCGATGGGCCTGTTTACTAGTAACTGCCTTCGCCCCGCAAAACTGTTTCCGCGGCCAGCAACGGCACTATCCGAATTTCCACACGACGGTTCTTCCGTCTGCCCTCATCGCTGGCGTTATCTGCCAACGGCTGGGTATCTGAACGCCCCTCCACTACCATCCTCGCCGGATCCACTCCCTGGGCCTGGAGCACATCCGCCACTGACCGGGCCCGTTGCCCGGAAAGTCGCTGGTTGATGGCGGCACTGCCGGTACTGTCCGTGTGACCGCTTATCTCCAACAAGCTCAGGGAGTAACTGGCCAATACCCGTGCTCCCGTCTCCAGGTGCAAGGCTGAATCAGCCGAAAGCTCGGCGCGACCTACTTCGAAGGCCAGCTCCGAAGACAGGCGCAGCAAGACCATTCCCTCATCCTCTTGTACGTCCGCCGTATCGCCCACTGCGGCCTTGAGTTCCCTTGCGATGGCAGACATATACAGCGCCGCATTCGCCTGGGCAACCGGAACCTGTCCGGCCGCCAACAATTGCTCCTGTCGCCCACGCAATGCCTCAGTCTGGTAGGTCACCCTGACGGTCCGGGGTGCCTCCGGCTCCAGCTCTGCCGGCCCACTTGCGCACGCCGAAAGCAATCCTAGACCCACTAACATGAACCCGGCCTTAACAGTGGGCCAGCCCCGGTTGCATTGCTCCGGCCGCCCGCGTAGCGTCATTCTCCCACGGACAGGAGATACAGCGCCATGCGCACCGCCGACCAGTGGTTCAATGTCTATACAGCAACTCATGAGCATCCAGTTAACAGGCTGATTCATCGGTACTGCGCCCCATTGGCCGCGGTCAGCATCATAGGTTTGCTGTGGTCGATACCGATTCCCGAGGCATTCGCACGCATATCCCCCGCCTTAAACTGGGGGTCGGCATTCGTTATGGCTGCCATTGTCTACTATTTCATCATCTCGATCACACTGGGCTTTGGCATGATCCTCGTGATGCTGGGCCTGATGCTTGCAATTCACTGGCTGGACAATCAATGGCTCCCCCTGTGGGCAGCCAGCCTTGGACTGCTACTGACATGCCTGCTGGCGATGCTCGGTGGCCACGCGCTGGAAGGCCAAAAAGCCCGCATGGTAGATGACCTGCAACTGGTCATGTTCGCCCCGATCTTCTTGCTGGCAGGGCTTTACCGGCGACTCGGTATTTCATACTGATCAGACCCTCCCGGCGCTGATTTAGCCGCCTGATTGAGTTATCATTCCGCGCACTTATTAACCTGATCCAGGAGTGCCGACATGGCTCCCTCAAGCACAATTAATCCCATGGACTTTTTCAACATCCGCTCCGAGCTGAGTGAAGAAGAACAGATGGTCCAGGACACCGTAGCGCGCATGGTGGACGAAAAAGTCCTGCCGGTAATTCGCGAGTGCTTCGAGGAACATCGTTTTCCTGCCGAACTGGTAAAAGAACTGGCTGACCTGGGGCTGCTGGGCAGCTCTATTGAAGGTTATGACTGCGCCGGCCTGAATGGTGTGTCATACGGCCTTATCTGCCAGGAACTGGAACGTGGTGACAGCGGCCTGCGCTCGTTTGTCTCCGTGCAGTCCAGCCTGTGCATGTATCCCATTTACACCTTCGGCTCAGAAGAGCAGAAGCAGCGCTGGTTGCCCCCGATGGCCCGTGGTGAGGCCATTGGCTGCTTCGGCCTGACCGAACCCCACGGCGGCTCTGACCCGTCGAACATGAAGACCCATGCGAAACGCGATGGAGACGACTGGGTCATCAACGGCGCCAAAATGTGGATTACCAACGCCTCGGTCGCTGACATCGCGGTGGTCTGGGCCCAGACCGACGAAGGCATTCGTGGCTTCCTGGTCGAAAAGGGAACTCCCGGGTACGAGGCGCCTGAAATCAAGCGCAAGTTCTCGCTCCGGGCCTCGGTGACCTCCAGCCAGTTCTTCGATAACGTGCGTGTCCCCAGTGAAAACATGCTGCCCGGCGTGGTTGGCCTGAAGGGCCCCTTGAGCTGCCTCACCCAGGCCCGTTACGGCATTGCCTGGGGTGCTATCGGCGCAGCACAGGCCTGCCTGGACGAAGTACTCAAGTACACCCAGGACCGCATCCTGTTTGGCCGCCCGCTGAACCAGACCCAGACCATCCAGATTCGCATGGCCGAAATGGCCCGGAAAATCACCCTTGCCCAGATGATGGCCCTGCGCCTGGGTCGCATGAAAGATGACGGAACCCTGCAGCCCTCCCACGTTTCCATGGCCAAGTGGAACAACGTGCGCATGGCCCTGGACATCGCCCGCGACGCCCGCGACATCCTGGGTGGAGCTGGAATCAGCGCCGAGTACTGCCCGATTCGCCACGCCCTGAACCTGGAAAGTGTGATCACCTACGAAGGCACCGAGTCGGTTCACCAGTTAGTGATCGGCAAGGAACTGACGGGTCACAACGCATTCTGATAAGCGGCCGACTGTCCGGCTCGACCCGGACGTGAACCCTTACTCCCACAGACAAGTGGCGCGGATTGCCGCGCCACTTATTATCAGCAATGCCACGGTGCCACTACTGGGCACTGTGGACACTGCGGTCATGGGCCATCTGGACGCACCCGACTACCTGGCTGCGGTGGCCGTGGGCTCCACGCTGTTCGCCATTCTTTACCTGGGCTTCAATTTCCTGCGCATGGGCACCACCGGGTTGGCCGCCCAGGCCTTTGGTCGCGCCCAGAACACCGAGTTAAGAACCGTACTTGCCCAGGCACTGCTCAGCGCCCTGGTTCTTGGCGCTGCGCTCATTCTGCTCCAGGGCTTGCTGGGGTCCGCAGGCCTGGCGCTGATCGGGGCCGAGGGTTTCGTGGAGAAACTTGCCCGGACTTATTTCGACATACGCATCTGGAGCGCGCCCGCCACTCTGTGCAACTTCGTCCTGCTGGGGTGGTTCATCGGCATGCAGAACGGGCGTGCGCCGCTGATTCTGCTGGTGGTCACAACCGGCGTGAATATCCTGCTGGACCTGGTGTTTGTGCTGGGCATGGGCATGGAAACCGACGGGGTGGCGCTGGCCTCTGCGCTGGCCGAATACATCGGACTGATGTGCGGACTCGCCCTGCTTCGACCTATCCTGCGCGACAACCCAGGATCGTGGCAGCTCGAACAGATACTCAATCTCGGGCGCTTCAGGAAACTGCTGTCGGTAAACACCAATTTATTGATCAGGACCATGTCCCTGCTGTTCACCTTTTTCTTTATCACCGCCCAGGGCATGCGCATGGGCCCGGCGATCCTGGCCGCCAACGCGGTGCTGCTGAATTTCCAACACATCACTGCCTATCTGCTGGACGGCCTGGCCAACGCGGCTGAGGCGCTGGTAGGCAGAGCCGTGGGGGAGGGCAGTGAACGCGGCCTGGACCAGGCTGTGCGCGTCTCCCTGCAGTGGTCGCTGGCAGTTGCCCTGTTCTTCAGCGCGGCTTACCTGTTGGCAGGTGATGCGCTAATCAGGCTGCTGACAGGTCTGCCGGAGATACGCCTGGTGGCGGGCGAATACCTGCCATGGATGATCTTGTCTCCGCTGATCTCTGTGTGGAGCTTCTTGTTTGACGGCGTCTACGTTGGCGCAACACGGGCCAGGGAAATGCGTAACACCATGCTGGTCTCAACCTTCCTGGTGTTCTTACCCGCCTGGTATTTCACCCAGGGCCTGCACAATCACGGACTGTGGCTGGCCTTTACCCTGTTCATGGCCGCCAGGGGTTTAACCATGGGCTGGATGTATCAACGCATGCGCTCAAATGGCGAATTGCTGAACAGCAACGGCTAGGCCCGTCCCAGCTTCCGGGCCAGGCTTTTGTTGGACAAAAAAAACCGGGCGGACCTTTCGATCCGCCCGGCTTTCAATCCCTTTCTTAAGGATTCAGCATCTTAAGGACTTCTGAATCCTCTTCTGCGTCAGCCAGCAATGTGTGGCAGGTGTCGCATTTACGAGAGATGCGATCGCCTTCCTCTGTCTTGTGCTTGCGATCATGGCAGCGGAAACACCCTGGGCTCTCCTGGTGTCCGATATGGTTCGGGTAGGTACCCCAATCCACCTTCATGGCCGGGAACACGTTGGAGGTATAAATCTCCACCAGTTCATCACCTGCCCGACCAAGAACCTCGGCTTTGCCCGAGGCGATCTCGGGATACTCAGCGGCGTAGAAGGCCTTCAGGCCAGCCGGGATTTGTTCTGAAGCCTGCTCATGACTCTCGTAACCGGCCTGCAGCAAACGCATGGACTCTCGTTTAATGAACGGCAGATCCTTGGCAATGCCACCGCTGGCCATGGCCAGATCAACCTCGTCGTCGGGCATACGGTACTGGTGAGACGGACGATTGTGGCAATCCACGCAGTCCATGGTGCGCCATTCCGTGGCGTCTTCCGGCGTGTCGCCAGCCTTGTAGGTCTTGACGGTGCCATCTGCAGAGGTCAGCTCGATGTCGTAAATGTTTTCCCTGCTTTCATCGGAGCGATAGCGAACCTGGACATCAGGATTCACATGCCAGTGGATACCGGAGTTCTCACGCCCGGCAAGGCCGCCGACTCGCAACAACACAGCCGTCTTGGCTTCGGTATTGACCTCATCTTCAGCGTAGACAGTCTTCACCTTCAACAAGTCACCAACATGGTTTGTCGGCCAATGGCACTGCTCGCAGGTTTCACGTGCGGGACGAAGGTTATGGATAGGCGTGGGAATCGGTTTCGGATAGATGTCCAGCGACACGGCGATCAGCTGCCAGGAACCGGAGATTTTTGACTTCACAAACCAGTCAGCACCGGGGCCGATATGGCAATCCGCACAGGGAACCCGTGCATGGGGAGATCTTTGGTGAGCGACGTACTCGGGCTGCATCACCGTATGGCAGACAGTTCCGCAGAACTCTACCGAATCCATGATGTGCACACCCTTGTAGGTGGCTGATCCCAGGATCACGATACTGATGGTCGTAAATACCAGGAACAGGATTACGTTCTTGCGGGTGCTCTCGGTGTTCAGATCGAGGACCGGAAAACGTGCGATGGCCTCTTCACCCTCGGCGGCGGCGGCAGCAATCCGCTTGCGCTCCCGTGAGATGCCAAGAGGAATCAGAACCAGGCCGGCCATCAGCACCATGGGTAAAGCCACGAATGTGATGAGACCCAGGTACGCCCCGCCCTCAAACCCGATTTGCTGGATAACAAACAAGGTGATGATGAGCGTGGCGCTCGCGACAACCATGGCCGTACCGACCAGGCTGATAGTGTTGCGGGTTAGCGCAGCGAAAAAGTCTTTTGCCATGACTGGCCCCTATTACTCCACAGTTGAATTGCAAACTTGATTAGTTAACTCTTTGTTTTTAATGCAATCCATTGCTTAACAAAGCAGCACCGCAGTATTCCAGCGGGACCAAATGGTTCCCCTCCCTCCATGGGGAGGGAGGGGAACAGGACGCTATTATCGCAGTGCAGCAAGCACTTGTGACCTTCGTCTTATACATATCCCATACGCTACCCGCCTCAATGGCTCAGCAACGCCCAGAAAATACCCACAGCAAG
>JBFFTZ010000147.1:0-6848 GCA_041571575.1 Gammaproteobacteria bacterium
AGCAAGCAGCTGGCGCTTTTTGAAGAGACCACCCGGGGTGTCGAGGCCGAGCGCAGCATCGCCAATTCTGCCGGTTTACTGGCCTGGCCCGAGAGTCGCGCCCAGTGGGTGAGGCCTGGCCTCGCCTTGTTCGGTGTGTCGCCCATCGTCGGCAAGACCGGTGAGGAATTGGGACTTAAGCCGGTTATGCGCCTGGGAACCGAGCTCATTGCCATTCGCAAGGTCGCCGCCGGAGAATCCGTGGGTTATGGGTCGGCCTGGACTGCTACGAGGGATTGCCGAATAGGGGTGGCGGCGATTGGTTACGGGGACGGTTACCCCAGGCACCTGGGTAATGGCACGCCGGTACTTCTGGGGAACAGTCGTATCCCACTGGTTGGGCGGGTCTCAATGGACATGATCACGGTAGACCTGACCGACCACCCGGAAGCCCGGGTGGGGGATAGCCTCACGCTGTGGGGTGCCGGCCTTCCGGTCGAGGAATTGGCTCAGTTGGCCGGAACCATTCCCTACGAGATGTTATGCGGTGTCACCCAGAGGGTGGCCGTGCAATACCTCAAGTGAGGAAGAAGCCCATCTTCACACCGGCGATCTCAATCACGTCGTTATCTTCAAGCCTACGCGCCTTGGCGCCAATGGATTCGCCATTGAGTATCGGGTGACGATTATCTTTACCACCGTCCACGTGCACTACGAAATATCCCTCGGCACGCCGGGTAATGGCTGCAACCTGCAGTCCGGGACGGCCAAGAGTGGTAAGGGCCTTTTTCAGCTCCAGCTCACGGCCGGCAAAAGTACCGCTCAGGACCTGTAGCTTGGCCGTGGCCACCATACCTGCTCCGCGGGTAGAGGGGGCGGAGGCAACACTGGGCTGGGCTGCCGCTTCTGCAACTTGCTCGCGTACACGGTCCATCTTGTCCTGGCTTTGACTGCTGGGATTGATGACCATGGTCTTTTCAAACTCATCGTCATCGTCTGCGCCTTCATCGCTATCAACGAATCTCAGCTGATGGTGCCCGATGGTAATTACATCACTGTTCTGAAGAGCATGTTTCTTAATGAGCTTGCCATTGACGTAAGTGCCGTTGGTGCTGTTCAGATCTTCCAGAAAGGAGTCATTGAGGATGTTTATGATAAGTGAATGATGACCGCTGACTGCTGCGTTATCGATGCGCACGTCGTTATCAGGAAGGCGGCCGATCGTGTACCGCTCCTTGGTCATGTTGTATTCAGCCATTAATTGACCGTCCAGGCTGAGAATTAAACGCGCCATGCCAAGCCCTCACTGGGTTTATCTAAGCTTTTTCGCAAGCTTCTTGAGCAGTCCTTTACGCACCCCAAAAGATTGGGCTGCATAACCTATAATTATAGAAATATTGTCTTTGCCACCATGGTCATTTGACAGTTTGATTAATTGTTGACCAGCAATATCAAGATTATCATGAAACGTACTGATCGTTAAATGAATATCCTCGTCTTCGACCATATCCGTTAAACCGTCTGAGCACAGCAAAAAGTAATCGCCGGGCTTCACATCGTACTCGTTAATCTCCACATCCACTGTCTTTTCCACCCCGAGCGCCCTGGTGACGTAATTGCGGTTGGTGGAGCGGGCAGCCTCTTCCTGGGAATAGAAACCTCTGTCCACCAGTTCCTGGAGCAGGGAGTGGTCCAGTGTGAGTTGCTCGAACCGCCCGTCTCGCAGCCGATACATGCGCGAGTCACCTACGTGGGCGATTGAGACGTGGTTGTTATAAAAAAGGCAGGAGACCAGTGTAGTGCCCATGCCTTCGCACTCAGGCCTGATTTGGGCCTGGTTGTGAATAAGTTTGTTAGCCCTGGCTACGGCGTCTCGCAGAATCACGCTCTGTCGCCACAACCCGGTCTGGGGTTCTACTTCGTCCCGGTCCTCGCCAAGCCGTTCCAGGGACTCTTCAACTTGTTTGAGAATGGTTTTGACCGCGATGGAGGAGGCGACTTCGCCAGCGTTGTAGCCTCCCATTCCATCGGCTAACACCAGCAGCCCGATATCCCTTTCGCTACCGATTGCATCTTCATTGTGGTCACGGATTTTTCCTGTGTCCGTGAGTTCAACAACTTTGATTTTATTGCGAAGGCTCATGTGCGTTTGGGACTAGCGCCCCTTTCTTCTCTCATTCTATTCAAACAATTCCGGATGACGTGAGCCATCTCGGCGCCAGAGTTAAATCGGTCCAAAGGCCTTTTAGCCAGTGCCTTGCCAATCAGTTGTTCTATGCAATCCGGCAGGTCATCCCGCACCATATGCACTGCCATATGCGGTTCATTGGCAATTTTGTACATCAATTTGGCCAGAGAATCCGCACGGAACGGTAAATATCCCGTAAGTAGCTGATATAGAGTAACACCTAAGGAAAACAAGTCCGAGGCTCCCGTCACATTTTCTCCCTCAATTTGCTCGGGAGACATATAGGAGGGAGTGCCCAGGATCAGGCCGGTTCGGGTCCGGTTGTTTTCGTCAAAACGGGCGACGCCAAAATCGGCGATCTTGAGTTGGTTTGTCTCGGCGTTGTACAGCAGGTTGGAGGGTTTGATGTCTCTGTGTACCACTCCCTGGGCATGGGCGTAGTGCAGGGCTTCGGCAACCGCCGCTCCCAGCTCCAGTATGGTTTCATCGGCCAGCCGGTTAGTGTTAACCGTGAACTCGCTTAGCCTGCGGCCTTCCATGTATTCCATGGCAATGTAGGCCAGGTTATTGTCCTCGCCCGCATCGTAAACGCTTACGATATTTGGATGGTCTAACCGCCCCGCGGCTTCGGCCTCGCGGAAAAACCGTTTTTTCACGTCCTCCAGCACTCCCTCGTCGAACTCTTCGGCCAGGGGGATGGCCTTCAGGGCCACCTTGCGGTTGAGGCTGGGGTCTACAGCCAGGTAGACAACACCCATTGCGCCCTTGCCGATTTCTTCCTCCACTATGTACCGGCCAAGTCGCGGCTTGTTCTGGCCGCCCCCGGTTAGCCAGACCGGCATTCGTCCGGTGGCGCCCGGGACCCCGAGGGTGACAGTGTCTTCCAGGTTTTGCGCCATTTGCATGCGCTGTTGGAGGTCACGATAATCTGCGTCATAGCTGGCCATATGGTCATAGACCTGGCGCGAGCGGCTGAGCTTGCGCTTGGCTTCATAGGCCAGCGCCAACTCGTAGAGGATTGCCATCATGGCGTCATCAAGGGGCAAGGTCCTGAATTTCTCCCACGCCAGGTCCAGTTGGCCTTGCTGCTGAAATGCGAGCCCCAGCATCCGGTCGCTTTCCATTTGCTCGTCCGGAGGTCCCCTGCGAATCCGGCTGAACAAATCCAACCCTTTGAGGCTCATTAGCAGGTGGCCACCCAGCAGCATCAGGATCGGGCCCAGCGGCTGGAACCAAATTTCCCTGGAGACATAAACGGCCATGCTGGCGACCAGCAGGATTGCCACGCTACCCAGGGTGATCAACCCGGAAATCCGGGGCCTGAGTCTGGTCAGGATAAAGGCCAGGTAAATCGCAACCAGCAACCAGGTGCCGCGCTCGGCCTGGATAACCCAGCCTGGCCTGGCGGTGAAATGCTGGTTAATGAGGGTTGATACCTGGTGGGCCAGGGCGAAAATCTCGGCGGTGTCTTCCCCCAGGGGAGTGCTAAGTTGACGGGCGATACGCTTGTCGGTAGGTCCAAGCAGAACCACCTTGTTGCGGAATTTATCCGCCGGGGTATTGCCCGCGAACACGTCCCAAAATGAGTCTACCGGGAAGGCTGGCATGCCACCTCGCTTGGGATACCAGTAGGTGATGGCAGCAAGGGATTCATCAACGGGAATTACCAGGTTGTTAAGTTGTAGTTTTCCCTGTTCGTTCAGGCTGGCGGTGATTGTCTTGTCCTGGTTGACGCCACTGGCCAGCAGAGCGGCCAGGGAGGGGTAGAGCTTGCCCTGGGAGTAAACCACTAAATTGAATCGACGTATTACATCGTCGCTGTCGCTGGGCATGTAGAGATGGCCATTGCCGGCAGCGACCGCGGCAAACTCGGGTAGAGGCAGGAGTGCAAATCCCGCCCTGGGAGCCTGGGCAGGCCGGCTACCGGCTGACCACTGGACCGGACTTTCAGGCGATACGCCGTCCGCGTAGCCGCTACTGGGAAAATCCATGGGAAGATATACATTGCCGGCTGCGGCGATGGTTTCCGCCAGACCCTTATCGGTGTTTAACTCGGTAAGCGCCTGCTCAAGGTAATCCTCGGACTGACGTAAATTCTGTTTGTTCAAGCCGCTAGATTGCAGGCGATCCCGTATTTGCTCCAGGTGGTATCGCCCGAGTTCGTTTTGTGGGGTATCCAACCTCACCGTTGTGGCAATCGCCCTGGCTCCGCTGTCTGCGAGCCGTGCGATTACCTGTGCCAGCACACTGCGCTGCCATGGCCAGGGACCCACATTATCCAGGCTCTTCTGATCGATTGAGATAATTGCAAGCTCGCCGGAGGGTGTCTTGCTGGTCCAGTTCATGGCCTGGGTTAACAGGTCTGACTCGGCGTTTTGTAGCGAATTATGGAACGGAAATGCGGCCAGGAGGGTAAAAAGAACGCAGTAAGCTGCCGCGATCAGCCAGTTTGAGCTCCAGATGTTAGACGTACCCAGGCCCATAGCGCCCTCGAAAGTTAACTAACTCTGAAGTCTATTCCATAATACTTTGTTAGTTCTAGGTTTTTTCAGATTATTTTAGGCCGGGAATTGGGGGGAATCGGCTCCCGTGGCGGCCGGAATTATTCCCGGCGGCTTGAGGGGGTTGGCCTTAAGGATTCCAGGGCCCAGTCCAAAGCCTGTTGCAGGCTGTGTACGGGTATCAGTTTCAAGCCCGGGATCGACCCTTTTGGAGCGTTGGCCGCGGGTACGATGGCGGTTTTGAAACCGTGCTTGGATGCTTCGCGTATGCGTTCCTGTCCGTTCGCGCAGGGCCGTACCTCGCCGGAGAGCCCTATTTCGCCAAAGGCAAATATGTCCGGGGGAATTGCCCGGTCACGGAGGCTGCTAAGTACGCTGAGCAAAATGGCCAGGTCTGCGCTGGGCTCGCTGACCCGTATTCCACCAACCACGTTTACATAGACGTCCTGGTCGTGAACGGCGATGCCGCCGTGCCGGTTCAGTACCGCCAGCAACATGGCCACCCGGGTATTGTCTATTCCCACGGTTACACGGCGAGGGTTGCCCAGGGCGCTCTGGTCAACCAGGGCCTGCAATTCCACCAGCAGGGGGCGACTGCCTTCCCACAGCACGGTGATAATGCTGCCGGGCAGTTCCTTGTTGGACTTGCTAAGGAAAATGGCGGAAGGGTTGCGAACCTCTTTCATCCCCGTGCCGGTCATTGCGAATACGCCGATTTCGGCAACCGAACCAAACCGGTTCTTGTCAGAGCGCACGATGCGATAGCGGGCGTCGTCGGTGCTCGAGAGCATCATCGTTGCGTCCACCAGGTGATTCAGGGTCATGGGGCCGGCCAGGTTTTCGCTCTTGGTGATGTGACCGACCATGATGACGGCGCTGTTCAGGCGCTTGGCGAATCGGCTGAGCAAGTTGGCGCACTCGCGAACCTGGGTGGTGTTGCCGGCCAGTGAATCAATATCGGGATGGTGCATGACCTGGATGGAATCGACGATTACTACCGCGGGCCGATCCCGTTCCATGATCGCGGTGATCGCCGAGATATCTGTCTCGGCCAGTACCTGGAGCTTGTCCGTCTGCAACTGCAAGCGGTGCGCGCGGTCTGCTATCTGTTCCAGGGATTCTTCGCCCGACACATAGAGGACCGGGTGGGTTTCGGCAATCTTACAGGCGCTTTGCAGAAGAAGTGTGGATTTACCGGCACCCGGGAACCCGCCCAGCACCAGGGTGCTGCCGGGTACCAGTCCACCGCCAAGAACCCGGTCGAATTCCACCAGGCCGGTTGATAAGCGGGCAATCCGCTTCGTGGTGACCTTGTCCAGGGTGGTGACCTTGCTGTTCCCAATGCCGGCAGGAGTATTGCGAGAGGGCGCCACACTGACTTGCTGCTCCAGTGTGTTCCACGCGCCACATCCGGAGCACTGGCCGGACCACTTGTTGTGATCTGTATCGCAATCGCTACAGCGAAATACTGTCTTGGGTTTCTTTGCGCCGGTGGCCATATCTGTTTGTCTTGTAGTGGTGATTGAGTCGTTAGTTTGTCGCTGCCAGTTTGCGGTACCAGCCTACCTCGACAGCGGGTTTCGGGTCGACCGTCACAATCGCGACGATCGTCGGGTAATGGCTTTCCGAGCGTTTCTAGGAGGCGTTTCGCAACTGGATGCGGACGGTCTTCACCGCGTTTTCCGCAGTCTGCAGTACGGTTAAATTGAATTCCTTTATGCCCAGCTGAATTCCCGGTTCCGGGATATCTCCCAGGGCCTCCACCACCAGGCCATTCAGGGTCTTGGGTCCATCGGTGGGCAGGTCCCAGCTCATGGACCGATTAAGATCCCGAAGGTTGGCAGAGCCGGCGACCACGAAACTGCCGTCCGGCTCCGCGTGTACGTCCGGATTAATGGCTCCCGGTGCGGAAGTGAATTCGCCGACAATTTCTTCAAGAATGTCTGCCAGGGTGACCAGTCCCTGGATGTCGCCATACTCATCTACCACCACGCCAAATCTCCTGCTCTGGCGCTGGAAGTTTAATAACTGGGTGTTCAGCGGCGTGCCTTCTGGAACGAAATAGGTGTCGCGGGCGGCATTTTCCAAGGCCTCAGGCGTGAGTCTCTGGTGAGCCAGATCGCTGATTACCTTGCGCAGGTGAATGATGCCCAGGATGTTGTCCAGGCTGTCGCGATAAA
>JBFFTZ010000148.1:0-6824 GCA_041571575.1 Gammaproteobacteria bacterium
AGGCGGAAAATACACCGTGACGAATACCGTTGAATTTCAGCTGGCCCGCGAGCGGGTACAGGCATTAGTGGCACCCGGGGTTCTTGAGGCCGGCGCCAGCACTCGGCTGATTGAGACACATATATCCTGGGTCGTCCTGGCAGGAGTTCACGCCTATAAGATCAAGAAACCGGTGAATTTCGGATTTCTCGATTTCTCCAGCCTTCCTGATCGCAAGCGTTTCTGCCAGGAGGAGATCCGGCTCAACCGGCGAATGGCTCCCGACCTTTACCTGGATGTCGTCCCCATTACCGAAACCGATAGCGGGGTCGAAATTGGCGGCCAGGGGCCGATAGTAGAATACGCCGTTCGCATGAAACGTTTCGAACAATCCGCTCAGCTGGACAACCAGCTGGACGCGGGGCTCGTAACCCCTTCCGACATGATTGGCTTTGCACGCCGCCTGGCCACCTTCCATGAGCGTGCGGCAGTCGCACGTGGGGCCATGGCCAAACGGCACCCGGAACAGGTGCACGGGGCTGTCACGGACAATATAGAAACTATTTTGCGTAGCCGGGTTCTGAGCTCTGAGCAACGCAAACAGGTGGAAATTCTGGAGGACTGGACACAGCAGCGCTTTGTCGAACTCGAGCCGAAGCTCGACGTGCGAGCCAGGAACGGCCGGGTTCGGGAATGTCACGGTGACTTGCACCTTAGCAACCTGGTCAAGTTGGCAGATGGATCAGTTACCGCCTTTGACTGCATAGAATTCAGCGACGAACTTCGCTGGATCGACGTTCTTAACGATACCGCCTTCCTGGTCATGGACCTGATGGAAAGAAATCGCCCGGATCTGGCCCACGGCTTCCTCAGCGCCTACCTGGAGCGTAGCGGCGACTACCAGGACCTGGACCTGTTACGCTTTTTCCTGGTCTATCGCAGCCTCGTCCGAGCCAAGGTTGCTCTGCTTATGGCGGCGATTCCGGGCGTGAGCAAAAGCAATCTGTCTCTCGCAAGCAAGCGGTGCCAAAGCCACTTGGACCTGGCCCTGAAACTGTCAACCACGAATCCACCAAATCTGATATTGATGCGGGGCTACTCAGGTTCCGGAAAGAGCTGGATTAGTGAGCGATTGGCCATGTATCTGCCCGCCATTCGAATGCGCTCAGACCTTGAGAGAAAGCGACTATTCGGAATTCCAAGGCTAGCTTTCACCCGCAGCGCAGTGAACGAGGGAATCTACACTCCCGAGGCCAGCGCTCAGACCTACAAAATGCTGGAGGCCAACGCCAGGAGCATGCTTCTGGCCGGATTCAACGTCATCGTTGATGCAAGCTTCCTGGATCGCGGCAGGCGCCAGATTTTCCAGGCCCTGGCCGAAGAACTTGGCATTGGCTACCTCGTACTTGACGTAAAGGCACCAGTGCGGTTGTTACGCCACAGAATTGCCAGGCGCCAGGCCAAGGGTGGAGACCCTTCTGAAGCCAGTCTGAAGGTCCTTGAAAAGCAAATGAGCCAGGCAAATGATCTCCCAAGGGAAGAACTGCCAAACGTAATGGGGGTCACCAACAGTAATGACCTGGACGTGGACCTGCTGGCCGGCAGCATCCGTCAGCGCCTGAGGAAATACCCGCAAACGGGCTAACTCAGCTTCCCTGGTCGAGCTTTGACACAACGCTACTGACCTTATCGGCCATGGTTTGCGAGCGGTCATTACGTGTACCCAGCTTGACCGTGGTACTGATGCGCGGAGCGCCCATCTCGTGCACCCTTTCGTGGCAACGGCGAAGCGCTTCGAAAACATCGTCCCACTCGCCTTCTACATTCGTTCCGTAGGCATGCAACTGATGCGATAGCCCGGCCTGGGTGAAAATACGCTCGCACTCGGCCACGTATTCAGAAACAGAGGTTCCCACCCCGATAGGGATCACACAAATATCGGCAATTACTTTCACATTGCGCTCCAGGGTCGTTGACCCGGCTGACTAACGGTATGACTCGACGGTAATGTCGTCCAGGTGGTAGCCGGAAAAGGTAAGTGTGTGGACGAACTTGGCAGAACTGAATCGGTATACCCAAATTTCGCGTTTGACTTCGTCGTTCCCCGAAACCACTTCCCGATAATCAGGCTCGCCACACCTGTCGAGTATCTCAGCCTTGCCGTCACCCACTTTCACCAGTCGCGATCCGCAATGCATCTGGCTCGCCCCCTGGGCAACCGCGCCGCACAGAAGCAGGCCAGCGAAAAACGCTGCCTTGATGAATAGCCGTGATTCGCCGACGGTCAATCGGGATCCCACTCAATGGTGTCCCAGCGCTGGGTTTCCTCGTGTCGAGCACAGCGGCGGATGGCGTCTTCCATCCCGCGGGGATCCCAACCGACAATTTCGTCGGCTTTCGAACCGAGCTCATCCGGGACGCCCTCTCCCCCAAACGGGTGCACGGCAATAATCGGCTTGTTCAGGGCCAGGGCGGCACTGATCTGAAACTGCATCCAGGACGGGTCGGTCGCGAAAAGACTGGAGAGCAGGATGACAACTTCCGACTTCTCCATCTGGCTACGTAAACTCCTGCGCATCGCCTCTTTGTCCGGACCAGGATCGCTGTCTGGATCGCTACAATTTTTGTAGAAAAAATTTCGTGCGCTCTCAAGATACTCAAAAACTCGCTGGTAATCGTCATCGCTTTGCCAAACATGGCTGACGTAAATTCTGATCGGATTATCTTCTGACATTGCCTTTCACCCTTGCTGCTCGCCCCAGCACTGATTTTTCTCCGAATATGGCCCAAGTCTACCGCAATGCAAAATCCCATGCCCAGCGCACCGAAGTGGCTATAATGAATGCATAGGACGAGAGTGCCAGATTGGTGCTGTACAGGTAATCCTGTCAATTGTAATAGAAGCAGAAGATCATCGGATTATGCGCTTGCTACTTTGGAATATTCGCTACGCCTCCGGTCACGGCCCGCAGTTCCATTTCCCCGTACCCGGAGCGGGCTATTTGCGCAGTAGCCGAATTAATCTCGGTAGAATCACCAGCTTTATCCAGTCTCATTCTCCGGATATCGTCGGGTTGATAGAGGTGGATACCGGTTCAATCCGTTCCGGCCTGGTCAACCAGGCGGAGGAAATTGCCAAATCCCTGGGCCATTTTTCGATTTACCAGTGCAAGTATGGCCATGAGTCCCTGAACCGGGGTATCCCGATAGTTCGCAAGCAGGCCAACGCCTTTCTCGCCGCCCCCAGCATCAAGGGCGAGCGCTTCCATTACTTCGACACCGGAATCAAACGCCTGACTATTGAACTGGAACTGGAGGAACTGGCGGTATTCCTGGTCCACCTCTCGCTGAAATACCGGCATCGGCATTACCAGCTTCGAATGCTGCATGAATTGATCAAGAAATCCACCAAACCGGTAATCGTGGCCGGGGATTTCAATACCTTCTGGGGTGAGCACGAAATCTATTTGTTCATGGAGGCAGCAGGCCTGACCAGCGCCAACCGGACCGGCCTTCCGACCTACCCGGCGCGCGCCCCTCGCAAGGAATTGGATTTTATACTGTTTGGCAAGGGTATCGAGGCGACCAATTTCGAAACCCCACTGATCGAGTACTCGGACCACCTGCCTCTTATATGTGATTTTGAGTTGACCGGAGACTGCGCACCGCGAATTTAAATTCGATTAGCGAAATTGCGACCATCTCCGAGAGCCCATAGTATTAACGACAAATGTTGCTCTGCATCACAGAATTGGCCGATACAGGGATCCAAAGCCGGAATCAGACCACCTTAAGGAAAGCTCAATGAAAGACTCTACGAACGCTCGTCACTGGCAACTCAAACGGGATATCGATGGAATCAGTAGGCTCATCTTTGACAAGGAAGGTACCAGCACCAACGTACTTTCCGGCGAGGTCATGGAAGAACTCAACGATTTACTGGCCGAGATCGAGGCCGATTTGCCCCAGGGGCTGATCGTCATGTCGGGCAAGACCAACGGCTTTATCGCAGGCGCCGACATCAGCGAATTTCGGACGATTGACGACGAGCAAATGGCCAGAGAACTGGTCGCCCAGGGACAGAGCGTGATAAGGCGCCTGGGGGCGCTGAAATGCCCAACTGTGGCAGCCATCAACGGATTCGCCCTGGGCGGCGGACTCGAGCTGGCGATGGTGTGTGACTATCGCGTCATAATCGACAGCCCCAAGGCCGTGATCGGGCTCCCCGAGGTCAAATTGGGCCTGCACCCGGGTTTTGGCGGCACGGTGCGCATCGTCGACCTGGCAGGCCCCATCCAGGGCCTGCAGATTATGCTGACCGGCTCCATGACCCGTCCTCCCAAGGCCAGAGCCCTGGGATTGGTGGACAAGGTCGTGCACGAGGATGACCTGGAAGCCGAGGCCAGACGATTGGTACGCAAGGCGCCGCCGGTTAAAAAGCCCGGCATGCGCAACAAGTTGTTAAGCCTTGGGCCGGTCAGGAACATGCTGGCCAAGAAGATGATCCAGACGGTATCCCGCAAGGCCAGACCCGAGCACTACCCTTCTCCTTACGCCATGATCGAACTGTGGCGCCATTTCGGGGCCTCCAGTGAAGACACTCGGTGGCACGAAGAGGCCGTGAGCTTCGCCCGCATGCTGCTCACTGATACCTCTCGCAGCCTTGTAAAGGTGTTCTTCCTGCAAGACCGCATGAAGGCCCTGGGAGGCAAGAAGAAAGCCTCATTCAAGAAAGTCCACGTGGTTGGCGCGGGAGTGATGGGCGGCGATATCGCGGCCTGGTGCGCCCTGCGAGGCCTGAACGTGACACTGCAGGACCGGGAGATGAAGTACATCGACCCGGCCCTCAAGCGCGCCAACAAATTATTCGCAAAAAAAATTCGCGATCCGCTGCTCAGGAAAGCAGCCGTCGCGCGCCTGGTGGCAGACGTTGATGGCGCCGGGGTGGCAGATGCCGATGTCATCATTGAGGCCATATTCGAGAATGCAGAAGCGAAAAAAGCCCTGTACGCGGACATGGAACCCAGGATGAAGCCAGGCGCAATACTGGCTACCAACACCTCAAGTATTCCACTGGAAACCCTGCGAGAAGGCTTGATCAAGCCAAACAGTCTGATTGGCCTGCATTTCTTCAATCCGGTAGCCATGATGCCCCTGGTGGAGATCATTCATACCCGTGACTCGGATCAAGAGGCCATCGACCTTGGACTGGCATTCTGCAAGCGCATCGACAAGTTGCCCCTGCCCTGCCTAAGTGGGCCGGGATTCCTGGTCAACCGAGTCTTGGGCCCTTACATGATGGAAGCGATGCTGGCCGCTGAGGAAGGCATCCCCCTGGCAATGATCGACAAGGCCGCCCTGGACTTCGGCATGCCCATGGGACCGATAGAACTGGTGGATACGGTGGGTCTGGATGTGGCCTATAACGTGGGGCAAATTCTCAGTGAGGCCTTTGGCGTGCCGGTTCCTGACACCCTGAAAAAGCTGGTTGGCGAGAAGCAACTGGGCAAGAAAACCGGCAAGGGATTCTACGAATACAAGAATGACAAGCCCCAGAAACCGGCCATAGGCGATGCAGCCATGCCGGAGGATTTACCTGACAGGCTGGTAATGGCCATGGTGAATGAATCTGTGGCCTGTATGCGCGAAAAGATCGTCAGCGATGGGGACATGGTGGATGCCGGCGTGATTTTCGGAACTGGATTCGCACCCTTCCGTGGTGGCCCGATCAACTACGCCCGCGCCCGCTCGGTTGAGGCAATCCGCGAACGCCTCGCGGAACTTGAGACCCGCCACGGGGATCGATTTAAAGCTGACCCGGGCTGGGACCAGCCTGAGCTTTGGACATAAGTCAGCGCGCTAGGCAAATCAAAGCCTTATGCTATTATGTCGGCAGTCATCGTGATGCCCGGGAAATCTCGGGCATCACTTTGATATAAAGCTTTACCCAGGAATTTTTCTCCGAAAATTAACTGCTTTCGACAGCAGCAAAATGGATTTTATGGACGACCAAACGGTAACTATCGAGCTTTTGAAGACCCTCTCGCCCCTTGATGGGCTGAAGAAGGAGAATCTTCATGCGTTGGTGAAAAAGACCGCCGTTCGAGAACTGCCGGCCGGGCGCTTCCTGTTTAAACAGGGCGACATGGAAAATCGCGCGATTTACCTCCTAAAAGGAGAATTGGAAATAAGCCGGGACGGGACGGTCACGACAACCCTCCGTGGAGAAACCCCGGAAGCGACAAACCCCGTCGCTCCAGGCCTGCCGCGGCAGGTAAACGCCAGGACCCTTACCCACGTTAACTACATTTCCATCGACAGTGACCTGTTGGACGTAATGCTGACCTGGGACCAAACCGGCAGCTATGAGGTCGGTGAACTGCGCAATGGCTCTGAACCGAACGAGCAAGATGACTGGATGACCACGCTTCTCCAGACCAAGGCCTTCCACAAGATTCCTCCCGCCAATATCCAGGCGATCTTCATGCGCATGCAGCAGATCAACTACAAGGCAGATGACCTGGTCATTCGACAAGGTGACGAGGGCGACTTCTTTTATGTCGTCACCAAGGGCAAGTGCGTCGTTACCCGCGAAACACCCCTGAACAAGGAAGGCATCAAGTTAGCTGAACTGAAGGTAGGCGATACCTTCGGCGAAGAAGCGTTGATCTCTGATGCGAAGCGCAATGCCACGGTCACCATGCTCACCGATGGTTCGCTAATGCGTCTTGCCAAGGACGATTTCAAGACCCTCCTGAATGAACCGATGCTTCAGTGGGTAAACAGGGCCGAGGCAGACAAGATCATCGCCAATGGTGGCACTTGGCTGGATGTGCGTCTGCCAA
>JBFFTZ010000149.1:0-6792 GCA_041571575.1 Gammaproteobacteria bacterium
AGGATTGAATTCCCGCTATTTTGGCTACGGATGGCAGGAGGCCCGACCAATTGGTCGGGCCTCCTGCCATCCGTAGCCAAAATAGCGGGAATTCAATCCTTGACCATATGAATATCAACGTCGCCACTTCCCGTGTCGATGACGCCCCGGCCACTTCCGTCGCCAAACGCCGTTTCCAGGCGATGCCGGGAAACTTTGGTCGCCCTTTGGCCAGGAACGTCTACATTGATATCTCCGCTGGAGACCTCAATGCGCATGGTCATGTCGGGTGCCGCCAGCATCTGCACATCCACATCACCGCTGCCCGTATCCAGTTTTAAACTGCGCAGGCTCGAGAAATCACCCTTGATGCGAATGCTTCCGCTGCCGGTATCGATGTCAATGGAATCACTGTCACCGATTCCATCGACCCGCACCGAGCCCGAGCCGGTGTCCGCAGCGAATGATCCACGTAAATTTCGCCCCCTCACCGATCCTGAACCGGTATCGGCCGAAATTTTATCGCCAATGATTTCTGCAAACTCCACGCTACCGGAACCGGTATCGGCGCTAGCATTTCCGCTTACTCCGCTGACCTTCACGGTTCCCGAGCCGGTGTCTACATTTACATTGCCAAGCACATTCACAATTTCGACCGAACCTGAGCCTGTATCAACGTCTACAGATCCCTCGTGGCTGGACACATTGACACGACCGCTGCCGGTATCCAGTTCCAGCTGGCCCTTTCCGTTCACCGAGGAAATCTGACCGCTACCCACATCCACTCGAATGTCAGCGGCCACTTCCGCCAAGTCCACCTCACCAACGATGTTCTTCAGATTGTCCACACGGCTACCGGCTGGCAGGAAGACTTCCAGGTCAACGTGCAAAGCCACTGCTCCGCGACTATCGCTACCTCCGATCTTGTACTTTTTGCCACGGTAGCGGACGTTGGAACGGGAACCTCTGTTCAGGGCGTCATAGAAAATATTTCTTTCATCTTCTGGATAAATAATATCCAGCCGCTGTTGGCTGCCCTTGTTGGTCAACTCAAACTGAACCGCTTGGGCCAGGGCGTCAGATTCAGCAACAACCGTTGCCTTCACTATCGCCACTGGGCCATCGGCAGGCCTGACTTGCACGCGGCCCACCAGGTTTTCCACCACTATCCGGCTATCAGCCTCGAAGCTAAATTCCTTGCCGATTGTGGCGGCTGATGCGCCACTGGTCAGTCCGAGAAACAATGCCCCAACAATGGTGGCCTGAAACACTTTGATCAAATTGAGCTTCATTGCCCTATCCCCGCTAATGTTTTGCTGCCCCGTCGATGCCGCTGATCTCTCAACGACTACTCGACCGGGAATTCCACTGACAATCGCGACACCACACTGGTCACGCCCGACACGCCGGCAGCCAGTTGCATGGCGCGGTTCACAGCATCGGTACTGGTCACGCTGCCATGCAGGGCGATTGCCCCGCGACGCGCCGAGACACTGATCTTTTCACCGGCCAGGGACTCATCCCCGGCAAGCGCAACGCTTACTTTTCCGGCGAGCTCCTGGTTAGCCTCTGTGGCCAACTTGTTCTCAGCTTCCCAGGTACTTGCCCACTTCACCTCGCCGTCATCGCGACCATCCACCACCACCACGCAACCACTCAGGGTGGCCAGTGAAGCGGCAGCGAATAGCGAGGCAATAATTTTAGTCTTCATGTTTTTGTCTTCCTTAAATAAAAATACGGTTTTAGAGGGAGGGAGCGCACAGGCAGCTAGGCGCTGTCGTCTCCATAGCGGCGCAGGTACACAGCCCCGGCAATGAACCCTGCGGCAACCAACAGTCCCAGCCAGAATCCTGCGCTTTGCAGCAGCGGCCCGATATCGATGACCTCAAACAGTGGGCGGTCGATCTTGTCGGCCAGTTCGCCCAGGGACTCCACATTTCCCTCCCGGACATTGACGTCAAACGCCAGGGGAAAGACGCCACCAAGACGGTCTGCAATCAGAGCGGCGAAATGGCGGGTGCCAAGCAACTGTTGCTCGAGCACGCTTATAACCAGAGGAGGAATAACCGCCCAGACCATCACCGCTCGCTTGGCAAATGCCGATACCAGCATCAAATAGCCCATCAGCGGCAGGTACCACAGCACCTGAACAATCATTGCGTAAAAAACCAGGATGGAGGTCCGGAACAAGGGGTTGGGCGCCCAGACTGTTTCCCAAGGACTGATTCCCAGCACCAGCAGATCAATCGACCCCACCATCAAGAGGAGGAGGTTGGTAATTAAGCTGGCGACAAAAGCAATCAGCGGAATCAGGATGGCCGCGGTCACGAGCTTGGAGAGCACCGTCTTCAGGTCAGACACCGGCAGTGACTTCCAGAACAGGATGCTGCGGTCCTTGCGGTCCGCCAGCAGGCAGTCCAGGAGGTAAAACGTGCCGACGATACTCATCACCATGGCGAACCAGCCAAACATTGCGAAATTTAGCGCTGCAAGGCCACCTGTCATCTCCCGTGCATCCACGCTGTGCTCTGAGATAACGTCGATGGAAATATCATCAAGCAACCCAAAGGAAGCCATTACCACAACCAAAACCAGCACCAGTGACATCACGACCGGAACCAGCCAGATTGCACTGTGCTCCCAAACTTCTCTGCGTACTAAAGTTATAAGTGTTTTCATTTGCGTGTTGCCTTCATTTTGGCGACAAACAGGTCCGCAATATTGGGGGTACGGACCTCTCCATAACCTTTGAATCGATCTCTGGGCTTGTCTTCGAACAACATAATTGTCCGACCGAAAGACTGCTGTTCACTAATCGGTCCCAATTCACGCAGTTCATTCACTTTGTCAGGATGTACCGCAACCTCGGCATAGCGTTCGGCCAGGTCGTCCATTGATGAATTCAAGACCAGCCTGCCCTGGTTTACGAACATCAGGTCTGTAAGCAGGTGTTCGATTTCTTCCACTTGGTGAGTGGTAATCAGGATAGTCCGCTTGCCATCGAAGTAATCATTCAGTAACAAACGATAAAATTCCTTGCGGAACAGTATGTCCAGCCCCAGGGTCGGTTCATCCAGTACCAGCAGGCGTGCGTCAATAGCCATCACCAGTGCAAGGTGCAACTGCGTGACCATGCCCTTGGAAAGCGAGCTGATCTTGCTCTTGAGCCTCACATCAGTGCGCTGGAGAAATTCCTCTGCCTTGCTGCGATCAAACCTGGGGTGAACCTGCTCGACCAGGTGCAACGCCTGGCTCACCTTCATCCAGCGAGGCAACACCGCAACGTCCGCGATAAAGCAAACGTGCTGCATGACTTCAGCCCGCTGGCGACGTGGATCCAACCCCATGACTTCCAGGTCGCCATCAAATGGTGTCAGGCCGAGGATAGCTTTCAGGGCAGTGGTCTTTCCGGCGCCGTTGGGGCCGATCAAGCCAACTATGCGTCCTTCTTCAATATTGAAGCTGACGTCATTCAGCGCCTTAAGCTCGCCATAATTCTTGGTCAAACCGCGTGCAGAAACCAGCTGGGTCACTTGTTTTCTCCTTCACCGTTATCGGAGGAGCCACTTTCGGCGGCCGATACCAAATCTGCCACGGAAAGACCCAGTCGACTTATGCGTTCCAGCACCAGTGGCCACTCGTCCTCCAGAAAACGACGGCGCTCATCTTTCAACAACTCGACCCTGGCACCGTCCATCACGAACATCCCACGGCCGCGCTTTTTCTCTACCAGGTTTTCATCCACCAGTTCCTGGTACCCCTTGAGTACGGTCAGCGGATTCAGACGATATTCGGCTGCCACATTACGCACCGACGGCAGGGCATCGCCGTCTTTCAAAACGCCTTCGAGAATCATCGCGACCACCCTGTCCCTTAGTTGGCGATAAATGGGTAAATTGTCATTCCAGTTAGGATCCATTTTTGATGCCCCGACCTCTATGTTCAGCGCTATGCACTATTTTCTAGAAACTGCGACGCAGACCATCGCGAGAACCGCCACAGTCTTTATCACCGCACAACGGAGTATTTTCAGCCTGGCCGGAAATCACCGAGCTGGCACCGGAAATCACCTGTATTGCCAGGTCGCCAGCGACCTCACGCAACTGGACCTCTACCGCGGCCACCTGCACCGCGGCCTCTTGATCAACCGGCTGCGGATGAGAAGCCTCGCCACTGACCACGCCGACCAACACCAGTACCATCATCAAGATTCCTGGAATCATTTCGCCAATCAGATTTTTTTTCACGCTCATGTCAGAGCTCCTGTAAATTTCACGCCGGGGCTTCCAGCCCTGAACATCTCCCAAGTGGGATAGTGTTGTAGTTAACTATAACACCCAATCAAAATAATGCAACACTTACGGGGTATTTTTTCCCCGGCACCGGAGATTTGTGAAAAACTATCTATTTTTCAATAGCTTAGATCTTCTCAAGTTGCCCGTATTGGTGAAATTTGGACATTCCTGCCAATCAAATCGCCCGGAATGCGACAGTTTTCGGCATCCGGGTATAACACCTCTCGTCCGCTCACCGCCTTCGCGGGCTCTCGTGTTGCGGGTAGTCCCAATGTTCCTGCCCTGGTGTACTGCCGTAGTATTTCCGGGATACTAGGACTTTCAACTGACTTTTATTTAGTGCACCGTCGTTTCCCTTGAGGAAGCGCCAACCTTAAGGAAGGCAACCCATGAAGAATCCCGTCCGCGTGGCCATTACCGGCGCAGCTGGTCAAATTGGCTACCAACTGTGTTTCCGTATCGCATCAGGCCAAATGCTGGGCGCTGACCAGCCGGTCATCCTGCAGCTGCTGGAAATCCCTCAGGCTCTCGGCGCCCTTGAAGGCGTGGCTATGGAGCTTAACGACTGCGCCTTCCCCACACTGGCCGGTATCGTATGCACCGATGACCCCAATGTGGCGTTCGAGGGCACCGACTATGCGTTGCTGGTCGGCGCGCGTCCGCGCGGCCCGGGAATGGAACGCAAGGATCTGCTGCTGGCAAACGCCGCGATCTTCTCGGTACAAGGAAAAGCCCTCAATGAGCACGCCAGCCGTGAAGTCAAAGTGCTGGTCGTGGGCAACCCCGCCAACACGAACTCCCTGATTGCCCAGGCTAATGCTCCGGATCTGCCGGCAGCCAACTTCACCGCCATGACCCGACTGGACCATAACCGGGCCATGAGCCAGCTGGCCAACAAGACCAACAGCCACGTTAATGACATCAAGAAGATGATCATCTGGGGCAACCACTCGGCCACCCAGTACCCGGACATCAGCCATGCCACGATTGCCGGACAACCGGCCAAGGCGATGGTTGACCAGGGCTGGCTGGAAGGTGATTTCATTCCCACAGTGCAGCAGCGCGGAGCAGCCATTATCAAGGCACGTGGCGCCTCCTCGGCCGCCTCGGCCGCCTCGGCCGCCATTGATCACATACGTGATTGGGCCCAGGGCACCCCCCCAGGGGACTGGGTCAGCATGGGCATCCCCTCAGATGGCAGCTACGGCATTGAAGCCGGCGTTATCTACTCCTATCCGGTGACTTGCAGCGGCGGCAAATACGAAATCGTCCAGGGGTTGGCCATCGATGAGTTCAGCCGGGCTCGCATGGACGCCACGGATGTGGAATTGCGCGAGGAACGCGACGGAGTGAAAGACCTCCTCTGAAGCTGGAATCCAGCAAATTAGCGAGAAAGGCCCCTGCTTGGGGCCTTTTTTGTTGCTGCGCATCATTTCTATGTAAGATAGTCTGCCTGGACACTGTCACACGTGACACTCGGGCTGCTTGAGTTACCGGCGCCCGTCAAACGGAGATTAAACAAAATGCTCAGCGGAATTATTTGGCTAGTTCTTTTCATCGGCAGTGCAATCGCCCTCGCCTACCAGCGGATTGATCTGCGCAGATCAACAATGGTTATCGGCGGACTGCTGCTTGCCTATACTTTGCTTGGCGACGCCGGCTTTTTATGGACCCTCCTGCTGTGGCTAGTGTTTGCTGCCATGGTCGCGCTAAACGCCGACGAGTTCCGACGCGATCGTATTGTTCGTCCCATGCTGGATATCTATCGCGGCATGGTACCCACCATGTCATCCACCGAACGCGAAGCCCTGGAGGCCGGCACAGTATGGTGGGAAGGAGAACTGTTCAGCGGCGCCCCGGACTGGAGCCAGCTTGATTCGGCCCCTGCGCCAAAACTCAGCGATGAGGAGCAGGCGTTTGTCGATGGCCCGGTTGAAGCCCTCTGCGGCCTGGTGGACGAATGGGAGACCACCCACAAACAGGCCGACCTGAGCCACGCCGCCTGGGAATTCATGAAGAGCGAAGGATTCTTCGCCATGATCATTCCGAAAAAGTATGGCGGTCTCGAGTTCTCCGCTTACGCCCATTCCTGTGTACTGACCAAGATTGCCAGCCACAGCGCCACCGCCGCATCGACCGTTGCGGTTCCCAATTCCCTGGGACCCGCCGAATTGCTGCTGCACTACGGAACCGAAGAACAGAAGAATTATTACCTGCCAAGACTTGCCAGTGGCAAGGAAGTCCCGTGCTTCGCGCTGACCGGCCCCACCGCGGGCTCCGACGCGGCCTCTATTCCGGATTACGGAGTGATCTGCAAGGGCACTTACGACGGCAAGGAAGTCCTGGGCATTCGACTGAACTGGGACAAGCGATACATCACCCTGGCCCCGGTCGCCACGGTACTTGGCCTGGCATTCCAGTTGCACGATCCCGATCAACTGCTAGGAGAGCAGGAAGACCTGGGGATCACCGCCGCGCTGATTCCCACGAATCTGCCGGGCATCACAATCGGTCGCAG
>JBFFTZ010000150.1:0-6764 GCA_041571575.1 Gammaproteobacteria bacterium
GCGAGCGAGCGTTTTCCAGGCCGCAAGCTTTGGCTGGCCGGGTTTTCCTTTGGCGCGAGGGTTGCCCTGAAGGTGGCGGCTCAGTGCGATCTGGACTTGCTGATTACCGTCGCACCGCCAATAGGTCGGATGGATATGTCCGGAATCATCCAGCCGGCATGTCGCTGGATTGTGGTCCAGGGCGACATGGACGAGCTGGTGGACGCCGACGCGGTAGTCGAATGGGTGGATTCACTGGAGCCAGGTCCGGAACTGATGATGTTCGAGGGCGTGGATCACTTTTTCCATGGCCAACTGGTAGCATTGCGTGAAAGTCTACTGGCAGCGCTGAATGACGAACGGGAACATAGTGAATGATTGAGTCGATCAAGAATTTATGGAGCCAGGCATTTTCGGAAGGGCCAGATAATCCGGCTGATCGTGAGCATGGACTGAATCTGATTGCCGCGGCCCTGATGTTGGAAGTGGCACGGTCCGATTTCCGTGAGGACGTGGTCGAAAGTGAGCGTATTTTCGAACTCCTCAAACAGGAATTCAGGCTGACTCCCGAGGATGCTGAGTTGTTGATGAACAGGGCCACCCAGGAAGTGGACGAGGCTGTGTCCCTATACGAATTCACCCGGGTAATGAACGACCAGTTGTCAGAGCAGGAAAAGCGCGTGGTGCTTCGGCTGATGTGGCAGGTCGCCTTTGTGGACCAGCATTTGCATCGCTATGAAGACCACCTGATCCGCAAGGTGGCGGAACTGGTATATGTGCCCTCCATCGAAATGTTGCGTATGCGACAGGATGCCGAGGACGAATCCAGGGTCCGGGCGAGCAGCCAGGGATAAAAAAAAGGCCCCGTGAGGGGCCTTTTTTTAAGTCTCCAGGCGCTGTACCTGTCAGACCATGTCTTTCAGACCTTTCAGAGGCTGAACCTTTACGACCTTGCGGGCAGGTTTGGCTTTGAAAACGGTCTCTTCGCCGGTGAAAGGATTGATTCCCTTGCGAGATTTGGTGGCAGGCTTTTTCACAACCTTCACCTTCATGAGGCCAGGAACGGTGAACACACCGGGTCCACGCTTGCCTACGTTCTTTTTGATCAGTCCGTTGAGGGATTCGAATACCGCGCCGACGTCTTTGCGGGTAAGTCCAGTCGCATCAGAAATGTGAGCAAAAATTTCCGATTTAGTGGGTGGTTTTGCCGCGGCAGCGGTCTTCTTTGTGGCAGCCATTTGAAAATCTCCTGTCAATGATATGTTTTAGCCAAAAATCAGGCGAAAACCGTGTTATTACCGCTGAAACATAGCATATAGATGCCGCTTGTATAATAAATTTATTGTGTTTCGTTGAAAAAAAATTCAGTGTCGGCGAACGCCTATCCCGCAGAGCTCAAATCGGGATGCCTACTGCCCGAAAAACTGCTTCTTGTACCGGACGGCCAGGGTTCTGGATTCGCCCTCGGGAACGGCCGAAATATCAAAAATCAAGATCTCTGCGTTGGCGACATTCAGTTCCCCAATATAGTAGATGGCCTCGCCTTCGGTGATCAGTCGCATGTCCACGGATTTGAGCTGACCGGTCAGGTTTACCACCTTCGCCTTAACCGTCGCATTCACCGCAGTCCCAGTGGAGCCTTCGTTCTTGCGCAGGACGCTGACATTGATCATCGCCCGGTTGGGGCTGCGGGTGATGCCATAGGATTTGGCAATTGCCGGGGCAATCTGGTCTGTACTGATGGCGTTGTAATGGAGGACGTAGTCTCCGAAGTCCTTGTAATTGAGCTCCTCGGAAATCTGGGCTGGCGCGCCTGACCTGGATGATCCACCCTCTCCAGGGCCGGGACCGCAAGCAGTCATTGTCCCGGTTAGACAGAGAGCAAATAGTAATCGAGTCCAGATACTAGTCGACATTCAACATCTCCTTTGGGCGGCATTGCAGTGCTTCTGCGCAGTCTTTCGGCTTCTGCGTGTTTTCCTTTGTCATCCCCGGGTTGTTCGCCGAGCGAGACGGAAAATCTGTCTGGCATGTCTACTATAGACCAGAATTTCTAGAGATTAACAAGCTCGGCCAGCACTCCGGGCAGTTCCGGTGGCGGGCTGATACTCACGGTCTTCTCTCTTCCCTTGTGCCCGCGGACAATGTCAATCCGCGATTTTGCTACGCCAAACAGGTCTGACAGGTAACGTATCAGGGCTTCATTAGCCTTGCCGTCCACCGGGGCGGCGGTAATTTTCAACTTCAGGCGTTGGTTACTGATACCCACCACTTGGTTCCGGGCCGCGCGGGGAATGATTCGCACATCTATCAGTAGACTCTCGGCGTTCCGGCTTAACCAGTTCATGTCAGCGCAAGGCGATGAGCAGGAATTGAAGTCCCAGCAGCAACACGAGGACGGAAAGGTCGAGCCCGCCCAGCGGAGGGATAAGTTGCCGGACAGGGCGCAGCAGCGGCTCGCACAGACGGGTCAGCAGGCTGACAACGGGATTATGACTTTGTGGTCCTATCCAGCTCAGCAAGGCGTAGACAAAGAGGGCGAAAAAGTAAAAACGCAGAATCAACCGCAGCAATTCAATCAACGCGAAAAACAGCAACGGCAGAATTCCGGGAAAAGCGGTTCCATAGAGAGCATGTTGCAGGCCCCATAAGGCCAGCACCGCAGCCCACTGGAGAAGGACAATAATCACCAGGGTGGGCATGTCCAGTTTGCCCCATGAGGGGATGATCCGGCGGGCCGGAATAACCAGGGGATTTGTCAGGCGCAGAATGGCCTGGGAAATCGGATTGTAGAAATCCGCGCGCACCATTTGCAGCAGTAATCGCAGGACGAAAACCAGGATCACCAGTCCAAGCAATGTGTTCAGCAAGAAAAAAATAGCTTCTTTCACGTGTTCCTCAGCAAATTAGTGTTCAGTTCAATGATGATCGGAGTACGTTACTCCTGGCCGAATTCCCGGGCAATCTCGCGGCCCCGGTCACGGGCGCCGGTTAGTGCTCTATCCACGATTTCTCTCAGGCCTGCCTTCTCGAAGATCTCCAGCGCAGCCGCCGTGGTGCCGTCGGGTGAGGTTACGTTCTTTCGTAGCTGGGCCAGGTCCTGGCCGCTTTCCAGAGCCATGCGCGTCGCGCCTGCGCCGGTGTGCAGCGCCAGGGCCCAGGCAACCTCCATGGGCAGCCCCAGTACCCTTGCGCTGTGCTCTATGGCTTCCATGAAAAGGAAGAAGTAGGCGGGCCCTGATCCCGAGACAGCGGTAACCGCATCCATGAGCTCTTCCTGCCGGACCCAAATGACGGCCCCTACAGCTTCGAGGATCTTTTGCGCCTGGGCGCGCTGCGTGTTGCTCGTGGCGGGATTTGCATGCAGGGCTGTGATCCCGTGGCGAATCAGACAGGGACTGTTGGGCATGGCCCGCACAATGGCCAGGTCATCGCCCAGCCAGGACTGGATGCTGCTGATCTCAATTCCTGCGGCGATGCTTACTACCAGCGGCCGGCGTTTTTGCGCCGCGCTGCGCAGTTCCCTGGCAACCGGGGCCATGACTTGTGGCTTCACCGCCAACACCATTACATCCACTGATGCGGCAAGTTCTGCATTATCTGCCAGGGTCTGGACTTCATACCGATAGGAGATTAGTTCGCGTTGTGACGCGATCGGATCCGAGACCAGTATCATCTCGGTGGGCATGCCGGTGGTGACAAGTCCCCCGATCATTGCCTGGGCCATATTTCCGCCGCCGATGAATCCGATTTTTTTGTCCATGAGTTTGTCGTTCCCGTTTTCCTAGGCGGCCATCCGCTGGCCGAACACTGCCGTGCCGATCCGCACCATGGTGGCTCCCTCGGCCACCGCGGCCTCCAAATCACCGCTCATTCCCATGGACAGGGTGTCCATTTTGATCCCGAGTCGGTCAATTTCCAGCCTCAGACCATACAAAATATGAAAATACCCCCGTTGGACGGCCTTGTCCTCACTCTCCGGGGGCAGGCACATCAGGCCCCGCAGGCGAAGCCGGGGCAGGGCGTTGATTTGCTTGGCCAATTCGGCCACCTGGTCGCATGGAACCCCGGCCTTGTTATCTGGGTCGCCTACATTGACCTGTATGCAGACATTCAGGGGAGGCAGGGATTCCGGCCTTTGTTCATTGAGTCTCTGGGCGATCTTGATGCGGTCCACGGTGTGAACCCATTGAAATTGCTCAGCAATTGGCCGGGTTTTGTTACTTTGAATTCGCCCGATGAAGTGCCAGATTAGCGGGAGATGGCCCAGTTCCGCCTGTTTTGGGAGTGCTTCCTGAAGAAAATTTTCGCCAAAATCCTTCTGGCCGGCACCCCAGGCCTCGATGACGGCGGCAGCCGGATGCTTCTTGCTGACCGCTACCAACCGTATTTCGCCAGGGTCACGGCCGCAGGACTCGGCCGCCCGGGCGATTCTTTTGTGGACACTCAGTAGGTTATTCGTGATGTTCGTCACTTTTAGTCGTACCCCTGTTCGTTATACTCTGCCAACATAAAGGGAAGTTATGTCAACTCATACACAGTTGTCGTAGCTAGTCCAATGGCTAAGTAAAGGATAGGCAATGGCCGTAGATATCACTCAATTGCTCTCGTTTGCAGTTAAGAACAACGCCTCTGATTTACATCTGTCTGCCGGTGTACCACCGATTATCCGTGTAGATGGCGATGTGAAGAGGATAAATATGCCAGCACTGACGCACAAGGAAGTGCACAGCATGGTGTATGACATTATGAACGATAAGCAACGCAAGGATTATGAGGACTTCCTGGAAACGGATTTTTCCTTCGAAATTCCCAATCTTGCGCGATTCAGGGTTAACGCTTTCAATCAGAACCGGGGCGCCGCCGCGGTGTTCAGGAATATTCCCACGGAAATCCTGAGTCTGGACGATTTGGGCGCACCCAAGATTTTCAAAGATATCTCCATGCAACCGCGGGGTATTGTCCTGGTAACAGGGCCGACCGGTTCAGGTAAATCCACCACCCTTGCGGCCATGGTCAACTACATTAACAACACCAAGCCCGATCACATTATTACCATCGAAGATCCCATCGAATTCGTCCACGAGAGTGCCAAGTCGTTGATTAACCAGCGCGAGGTTCACAAGGACACCCTGGGATTCACCGAGGCACTGCGCTCGGCGTTGCGAGAAGATCCCGATGTGGTGCTGGTAGGCGAAATGCGCGACCTGGAAACTATCCGGCTCGCACTGACTGCCGCTGAGACCGGTCACCTGGTGTTTGGCACCCTGCATACCAGCTCCGCTGCGAAGACCATAGATCGTATCGTGGATGTGTTCCCGGCGGCGGAAAAAGACATGGTGCGCGCCATGCTGTCGGAATCCCTGCGCGCGGTTATTTCCCAGACCCTGCTCAAGAAAAACGGCGGGGGGCGAGTGGCCGCACACGAGATCATGATCGGTACACCGGCTATCCGGAACCTGATTCGCGAGGGCAAGATCGCCCAGATGTACTCGGCCATTCAGACTGGTCAGTCTGCAGGAATGCAGACCCTGGACCAGTGCTTGCAGGAACTGCTGCGCAAGGGTGTGATCAGTCGCGAAGAAGCCAGATTCCGTGCCACTAACAAGGAATCATTCTGAGGAACCGGCGTTAGGCACGGTAGATCAGGGATACGGAGAAACAAATGCAAAAAGACCAAGCAATTCGCCTGATGCGCGATCTGTTGAGCCGAATGGTAGAAAAAGACGGCTCAGACTTGTTCATAACCGCGGGATTTCCGCCAGCGATCAAGGTGGACGGCAAAGTTCTCCCGGTGTCCGAGAGGCCGTTGACGCCGGATCAAAGCGCCCTGATCGTTCGCGCTATCATGAACGATAGTCAGCGCAAGGAATTTGACGCCTCCAAGGAATGTAACTTTGCAATCAATCCAACAGGCATTGGTCGCTTTCGTGTCAGTGCCTTTGTGCAGCAGGGTTCCACAGGCGCCGTGTTGCGTACCATCAACACGACGATCCCCACAATCGAGTCACTGGGGCTTCCAGAAGTGCTTAAAGAAGTCTCCATGATCAAGCGTGGTCTGGTGATCCTCGTAGGTGGTACCGGTACCGGCAAGTCCACCACCCTGGCCGCCATGGTGGATCATCGGAACAAGAATTCACGGGGTCACATTGTCACGATTGAGGATCCCATCGAGTACGTGCACACGCACCAGGGTTGTGTCATTACCCAGCGTGAGGTGGGCGTTGATACCATCAGCTGGGAAAACGCGTTGAAGAACACCCTGCGCCAGGCTCCCGACGTCATTCTTATTGGCGAGATTCGCGATCGGGAAACCATGGAGTACGGTATCCAGTTCGCCGAGACCGGTCACTTGTGTATGGCGACCCTGCATGCGAACAGCGCTAACCAGGCCCTGGATCGCATCATTAACTTCTTCCCCGAAGAGAAGCGCGACCAGTTGCTTATGGATTTGTCACTGAATATCCGGGCGATGATTTCCCAGCGTCTGCTGCCGCGGGAATCGGGTACAGGACGCGTTGCAGCTCTGGAAGTTCTGCTCCACTCGCCGTTGATTGCCGACCTGATCTTTAAGGGTGATGTGTCCCGCATCAAGGAAATCATGGCCAAGTCCAACCGCCTGGGTATGAACACCTTTGACCAGGCCTTGTTCGATTTGTACGAGGAAGGCGCTATTGGTTATGAGGATGCCTTGCGAAATGCGGATTCGAAGAACGAGTTGCGTTTGCGGGTCAAGCTGGAGAGTCAGCGCAGCTTCAAGTCCTCCGGAGAGGGTGCTGACAGCC
>JBFFTZ010000151.1:0-6746 GCA_041571575.1 Gammaproteobacteria bacterium
ACGCCTCTTTGTATTGGCTATGTCGGATGCTCGACGGTGGCTGTGATCCGCGTTACCTGGCTCGCCGGGTGGTTCGCATGGCCTCCGAGGATATTGGCAATGCGGACCCCAGGGCCTTGCGCCTGGCCCTGGACGCCGCCGAGGTTTTCGATCGACTGGGCAGCCCTGAAGGTGAGTTGGCGATAGCCCAGGCCGTGATTTTTCTCGCTTGTGCGGCCAAGAGCAATGCGGTGTATGCCGCATATAAAGAAGCCCGGGATCATGCGGCCAGGAGCGGCTCGGTTGAAGTGCCCATGCATCTGAGAAACGCGCCTACCAAGCTGATGAAATCCCTGGATTACGGCAAAGGTTACCGCTATGCCCACGACGAGCCAGAGGGGATAGCCTGGGGTGATCACTATTTCCCGGAAGAAATAGGATACAGAACGTATTATCATCCCGTTCCCCGGGGTCTTGAGTCGAAAATCGCCGAGAAGCTTGATCGCTTGCGTAGTGCAATCGAGGAGCAGTCCCGAAAAAACAAGAGTCGCTGAGACTCTGCCCAAATCAGGAATGTAAGGAAAACTCATGCTCGATCCCAAACTTCTGCGTAGCGATATTCACAAGGTCGCGGCTGAGCTTGCTCGCCGAGGCGCCAAGTTTGACGTGGAGAATTACACCGCTCTGGAAACTCGTCGCAAGGCGCTCCAGGTGCGCACCGAAGACCTGCAGAAAGAGCGCAACGCCAGTTCCAAGAGTATTGGTCAGGCGGTCCACAGGGGAGAGGACGTGGAACCGTTGAAAGCGGCTGTGGCGGCCCTGGGTGAGGAACTGAAGGTCAGTCAGCTTGAGTTGAGCCAGGTCCAGGAGGCGCTTGAAGCTATACATATGGGGCTGCCCAATATTCTCCATGAGAGTGTCCCGCAGGGATTGAGCGAAGACGATAATGTCGAGATTCGTCGATGGGGCGAACCGCAGCAGCGGGATTTTGAGCCCCGGGACCATGTGGACCTGGGCGCAGCGCTGGGACTGCTGGACTTTGAAGTGGCTGCCAAGATTGCCGGATCACGCTTCGCCGTCATGAAGGGCCAGGTGGCGCGCATGCACCGTGCGCTGATCCAGTTCATGCTGGACACTCACGTGGAAGAGCATGGGTATACCGAGTTGTACGTGCCGTACATGGTGAACCGTGAATCCCTGACCGGTACCGGTCAGCTACCCAAGTTTGAGGAAGACCTGTTTGCGCTAAGCGGGGAGCAGGAGTACTTCCTGATTCCCACAGCGGAAGTGCCGGTTACCAACCTGAGCCGGGGCGATATCATCGAGGCTGACAATTTGCCCTTGCGCATGGTTTGTCATACTCCTTGTTTCCGTTCCGAAGCAGGATCCTACGGCAAGGACACCCGGGGCATGATTCGGCAGCACCAGTTTGAGAAGGTGGAGCTGGTTCACCTGTCGCGACCTGATGAGTCCTATGCGGAGCTTGAGGCCCTCACCGGTCATGCAGAGTCCATTCTCCAGAGACTGGGGCTCGCCTATCGGGTGATCGTGTTGTGCACCGGTGATACCGGTTTCGGCGCGACCAAGACCTATGACATCGAAGTCTGGATGCCGTCGCAGAATAAATATCGGGAAATTTCCTCATGCAGCAATTGCGGGGACTTCCAGGCTCGACGCATGCAGACTCGCTGGCGTAATCCCGAGACCGGCAAGCCAGAGCTATTGCATACCCTGAACGGGTCGGGAGTGGCCGCCGGTCGCGCCCTGATCGCAGTCATGGAGAACTATCAGCAGGCTGATGGTTCCATCGTAATTCCCGAGGTGTTACGTCGATACATGGGCGGTGCCGAACGCATCCCCGCCACTTAAGTAAGTCCGGATAGTCAGGCCGGCCCGGGTAAGCTATTCCGGGTCGGCCTTTTTGTTGGCGATTTTCGGTGCAGCATCTGGATCCCAGCTCTTCACATGCAGATCGCGTTGCGGGAATGGGATCACGATTCCATGCTCGCGGAAGGCCTTTTCGACCGCGAAATTCACACCGCTGGTCACGTCAAAGCGCTTCTCGATCCGATGAATCCAGATTCTCAGCTCGAAGTTCAGAGAGCTTTCGCCAAACTCCATGAACAGTGCCTTGGGCCCCGGCGCGCGACCTTCCTTGATGACATCGGGATGCTCCATGGCGGCCTCGACCAGCAGTTTCTGCACAAGCTCCACGTCCGAGCCGTAAGCGACCCCGATTTCCAGGCTCAAGCGACCGTGAGGATCCCTAAGTACCCAGTTGGTGACCTGCCCGGAAATCAGTTCCGAGTTGGGCACGATGACATTGCGACGATCCAGGGTTTCAATTTCCGTTGAGCGGATACTGATCTTGCGAACAAATCCTTCCACGCCTCCAACGGTCACGAAGTCACCGGATTTAATCGGTCGCTCGAACAGCAGAATCAGGCCGGAAATGAAATTGTTGGCGATGCCCTGGAGGCCGAAACCGATACCCACTGACAGAGCACCGGCGATGATGGCCAGGCTTGCCATGCTTACACCGGAGAAGCGCAGGGCCACCAGTGCGGCGATGATAAATCCAATATAGCCAACCATGGCCAACAGCGCGTCCCGGGCGCCCCGATCCAGGTTCATGTGCCGCAACCAGCGGTTTTCTATCCAGCGCTTGGCCCAGCCGGTAAGCATGATCAATGCGATGAACATGGCGATGGCGGTAAGGATGTCGGCTGGAATGAAGCGGGTGCCGGTAATCTCCACACCATCCAGGAAAAAGCTCTTGAAGCTGTCCAGGAAGGTCTCGGTGGTGTCCCAGATTTGCACCATGAAGATCATGAAGGCCATCCACAAGGACAGCTCGGCTACCGCCTGGTAGATACCCAGGAGAGTGTGTTTGCCCTCTGGCTTGATGCCGATGAAAGCCCGGGTCTGGACCGCGAAGGCAGTTTTCCCGCGGCGTATTTCCCTGACCGTGACTTCAATGGCCCACAGGGAGATCCACAGAATGAACGTTGCAACCGTGCTACGCAGGAGCCCGGAGAAAATGTAGTAGGCGAAGTTATAGTAGCCGGCCAATTCGGCGACCAGGCCCGCTGTAGTGGCCATCAGCACCAGGGCCCTGATGAATCTTGATCGGGCCTGGAGGCCGGGAAGTTGCCGGACAAGCAGCAGCAGCGACATCATGGCGGCGGTAATCCAGAGGGCCAGGACCAGCCATAGCAGCACATCCAGTTCACCCGGTCTTCTTACCAGGCGGATCAGGGCGCCGTACCCGATGAACACAAAGCTGAACATGATTGCGCCCAGCATCCAGCGCATTGATCGGCGCATGGGTGCGACTTTTTCGGGATACAGACCATCGATTTTGGCGCCTGCCGACAGAGGGCCGGTGCTCCAATCAATGAGCACCAGGCCGATACCTGTTGTGGCAATGGCCAGGGCCAGCCTGACCGCGAGATAGTCCAGGGAAGGCTCGTCAGACACGGTAGCCAGGGCGAGCCAGCACAGCGCGCCTGTTACCAGCCAGGGCGCGTAATCGGCCAACGGCTTGGGCAGCAGGAATTTGAGACTGGGTGGTTGGTCCTTGGCACCGGCGCGATCGTACCAGCGATAGAATCTGAATCTGACCAGCAGGCCCAGGGCGATGCCAAGTAGTATGACCACGGCCATTGCCGGCACCATGTTGGTCTCTGCATATGTCTCATTGCGCGGTAAACGGATGGCTTTATCCAGCCTGTCCGGCCACTGCCTTACCAGTTCGGGAATTTTCCCGATGTAGGCCCACAGAGGCTCCTGGCGGGCAGAAAGCCGGATGGAAGAGACGATGCTCTTGAGTCGTTCGGCTTGTCCGATGACGGATTCGGCCCTGGCGAACAGGAGTTCGCAGCTGGACAGTCTTGCCTGTGCAGCAGAGAGCTGCTCATTGATCCGGGTCCGTTGTTCCCAGAGGGCAATGTTTTCCTCAGGCACCAACGCCGGGAGCAGGGCTTGCTCCTCGGTAAGCTTTTGTACCTGGGGACGCTGGGAGACGATGCACTCGTTAGCCTGTGCCTTGGTCCTGGATGCCCGCCGGGTCGTATCCTCGATCTGCAGCATTAGTTGCTGTTCGTCGATGCTGATCAGCCCTTCAGTATCTTCACTGATGGACATGAGTTCACTGTACAACTCGTCCAGCTTTTCCACCTCTGAGGAGGGGTCAAACTGAGCCTGAGCGTGTACCACCGACGCTCCCATCAGCAACGCTATGGCCGGGAAAAGTCTGCGAAGCCTCGCGAGGAAGCGCAGAGAGACGTGATGCCGGGTTGTGCGAGCTTTAGGCATAGCTGGTTCTTACGTTAGGCGGTAACCGCTCTGAGTATAACGCGCAGTAAGTAATTTGTGCCCTTTCCACAACATAAAAATTGCCGGCGGGTCCCGGGCAAAAAAAAGCCCCGCTCAAGACGGGGCTTTTCGCCGGGTTTGTGTTTGGCTCATTCGTCCATCACGCCGAGTATGTGGAGCAGGCTGGTGAACAAGTTATAGATGGAGACGTACAAGGTGACTGTAGCCATGATGTAATTCGTCTCGCCGCCGTGCACTATCTGGCTGGTCTGGAATAGGATGAGACCGCCCATTGCCAGGACAAACATCCCTGAGACTGCCAGCGACAAGGCTGGCATGTTGAAGAACATGGCAATCAGGCCCAGCGCGAAAGCGCCGAGGATGCCGATGGTCAGAAAGCCGCCCATGAAGCTGAAGTCTTTCTTTGATACCAGGGCGTAGGTACTCAAGCCCAGGAACACCACGCCGGTGATACCGAAAGCCGTCATGATCAATTCTGCGCCGTTAGGCACGGCTTCTACGTAGGAGTTGAGAATCGGTCCCAGTGTCATCCCCATGAAGCCGGTCAGCGCGAATACGCACAGTAGTCCGATGCCGCTATTTCGGAACTTGGTTGTGAGAAACAGCAGTCCGAAATAGCCGACCAGCGTGATCATGACGCCAGGGTAGGGCATATTCATCGACATGCTCAGCCATGCTGTCAGGGCGCTGAATAAAAGGGTCATGGACAGTAGCAGGTAGGTGTTGCGTAAGACCTTGTTGGTCGCCAAGACCGAGGCTTCGGTGCGGGCAACGCCAACCTGATATTGATTTACCATGCGTATCTCCTGAGTAGTTAGTGCGGTGGGGCTTAGTGGCCCCGAGCACTGAATAATAGGGGCTGTGACGGCTAAAGCAAGTCTGATCAATTGAATTGAAATGTGCCAGGTAGACTCGATAGATATACTAATATACTGATATAACAATAAGTTAAAAAGATAACTTAAAGTTAATTATTTATTATCGATTCTGGGTTTACTCGGCGCTAACCCGGCTCAGGGCCTCAAGCAGTTCATCGATCGTGGTCACGACGGTCAAACCATCCCGGTCGGAACCCTTTATGAAGCCCTGATCCCGGGCTTTATCCAGAAATGTAAGCAGGTCATCGTAAAAGCCGTTGATGTTCAGCAGGATGCAGGGCTTGGCGTGTTCGCCAAGCTGATTCCAGGTAACCATCTCAAACATTTCATCCAGGGTGCCATAGCCACCGGGCAGGCACACAAATGCGGAACTCAGGCGGGCCATTACGTCCTTGCGCTCCTGCATATCGTCAACCACGCGCAAGTCGGTGAGCCCGTGATGGGCGAGTTCCCGAACAATCAGGGCGCGGGGAATAACGCCGATTACTTCGCCGCCGCCTTCAAGTGTGGAATTGGCGACCATGCCCATGAGTCCTACATCGGCACCGCCATAGACCAGGCCTACTCCTTTTTGGGCAAGGGTTCGCCCAAGATTCTGAGCTATCTCCCGATACTCAGGTTGGTTGCCAGGACTGGATCCACAAAAAACACAAACTCTCATTCATTTTTCCTGTTTTGTTTTAATATCCGCTTTGGTACAGGACATGCTTCTGATACACTGCGCGGCGCTCAGGGTTGCAGGCATTTGCAATTCTATTGCCCAAGAGGGGCACGGACGTATAGGCATATACCGAGGTGTCCGACAATCTGGAGAGGTGGCAGAGCGGTTGAATGCACTGGTCTTGAAAACCAGCAGAGGCGAGAGCCTCTCGTGGGTTCAAATCCCACCCTCTCCGCCAAATTGAGAAACAGGCCCCTTCTGGGGCCTTTTTCTTAATCAGGAGCAGGGTGCTTTGGTGAGAACCCATTGTTCAAGCCGAGGCCTCCGCAGGAGGCCGAGACAACGTCGTCGCGACAGCGGCGGCGGCCCGAAGGGCGAGGGGCATAGCCCCGAGTCATCCCACCCTCTCCGCCATATAAATGAAAAGGCCCCATCTAAGGGGCCTTTTTGCGTTTACAAACCAGTGATTCGGCTAGCAGGCTTTCAGGCTGGCATGCCAGGCCTGTTCCGGAATAACTTCTATAACGTGCCCCGATGACTGCAGGGAAAGCGCATCAGCAATTAACGCGCTACTTTCTCTCTCCGGAGGCGAGGCTTGCGTCAAGGCACCCACGACCACGTAATCCAGGGCTCCATTCAATGCCTTGTCTGTCAGTCCGCCGCATTCAAGTGTCGCAGCATCACCCCGTGCCCTGGGCCCATAAACAAATCTGCCGGACAGCAGGAATGAGCGTCCAGGAACGATGACTTCAGGCTGGGGTTCCCGGGAAAGAAGCTCTACCCAGGGGTGAATATGCTCCAGTGCGCTGAAGCCCCAGTCCAGCACCCTGGAAAGGGTCTCGGCCAGGTCTTGAGTTTCTTCCAGGGTTATAACGCCATCGGCAAGCGCT
>JBFFTZ010000152.1:0-6679 GCA_041571575.1 Gammaproteobacteria bacterium
CGGCGTGTCAGGCAGGAATCGATAAAATCCCGAGGTGTCGTTGTCCTCGGTCATATAAACGAATCCGCTTTCCGGGTCGACGGCGCAGGCTTCGTGCAGAAAACGCCCCATTTCCTTTATGGGATCTGGCTGAGTATCTCCAAGCGCATCGACTTCAAATACGTAGCCGTGATTGCGTTTGAGTTTGGATCCGTAGCCGCTTGAGGACAGGTCTTCCTCGCAGCTCAGCCAGCTGCCCCAGGGAGTGGGTCCACCCGCGCAATTGGTCATGGTCCCACCCAGGGCGGGCCCGCTGTCCAGCCATTCGCCGCGCTTTGAATCAAAGCGTATGCGGGTGACGCCGCCACCGGCCTTTCTGTCGTAAGTAAGCTCGCGAGGCGCGAAACTACCTGTCTCGGTCCAGATTTCATGGTTACGCAGCAGCGTCAATATCCCATCCTGTTCCAGCGCAACTCCCATGCCGTCATGTCGGGAAGGGGTCGGTTTACCGTCAGCCATGCTGTCACCGGTCCAGCCGAAGCTGCGGTAACTGAAACCCTCGGGCAAATCGATCAGCGGCAGCCCGGTAGTCAGGTCTGTAGCGGGTACAAGGGGGCCGAAACCGGGGGATTTCGGTATCGGCTTGCCTGGCTTCCCATGGGCCAGTCGCTGGCCAAGCAGGCTCAGGGTCGTGGCCGCTCCCAGGCCGAGAAAATCCCGTCGGTTAAGCAGGGAAGCCTGTCCGCGCTGGATGTTGCGCGGCGCTCCGGTTTTATGGAGGACACTCATTCTGAACAGTCGCTATTTAGCTAATATCTATCGCTACAGTTAGAATTTGCACCGGGGAGGCCATTTATTCAAGCGTGGGATACCGAGTGGGAAAGATTGTTGTCGCTATATTGCTGGTGGGTCTTGGTGGATGCGCCGGGCAACCTTCAAGCCTGCTGCCCTATGAGCTGGATGTTCCCATGCAGATGCTCACGGTACCCGGGGCACCTCCGGTTATTGATGGCCGAGGCCACTACAGACAGTTGTTTTGCGCTGAACTGGCGACGGATCCGGAGTTTTCCGACGACAGTTGTGAGGATTTTCTGCACCGACTCGTGGATGAACCGCCGGCTACCGGGCTTGAACCTCAGAAGGTCACCGACCTGGCTCTAAAAGTTGTGGTGGTACCGGGATTGTTCAGCGACTGCGTGGATACAATTGCTACGCCTTTCGAAACCAGTGGTGACGCGCTGGCAGCCATTGGCGTGGAGAAAGAGTACCTGGCGATAAGCGGCCGCTCCGGTGCTGACGCCAATGCAAGATTGATTGCGAATTACGTCTCCGGGTTGGAACTGGCTCCCGGGCAACGAGTGGTGCTGGTGGGGCATTCCAAGGGGGCGGTGGATATATTGCAGTTCCTCGTGTCCTTCCCCGAGTTGGCCCGACGGGTCAGTGCGGTGCTGAGCGTAACCGGCGCGATAAACGGTTCGCCCCGGGCCGACGACGCCTACGAGGACTATCGTGAATGGTTAGCCGACGTGGACCTGCTGACCTGCGACGCCGGAGACGGATTGGCGATGGATCATCTGACGCGACGCTATCGTTTGACCTGGCTGGCCAATAATCCGCTGCCGGATCATGTCCGTTATTACTCGCTTACCGCATTTGTTAACCAGGATGATGTCGGCCTGAATTCGATGCGTGGATATCGGGCGCTTGCGCGGATTGACCCGCGAAACGATGGTCAGTTGCTGTTTTATGACCAGGTAATTCCCGGCTCGACCATCCTGGCCACCATGAATACCAATCATTGGGCGGCGGCAGTTCCAATGCGCGAGACGCACCCTTTTTTAGCGAATACCATTGTGACCAACAACCGGTTTCCCAGGGAAGTCATGCTGAAAGCCGCGTTACGGTTCATTTACGGGGATCTTCTCGAGCGGGTCCCGGAAAACGGGAATACCCAGTCCCGATAACGATATAGTTTTATTTTTGCGGCGATGATCGCCGATCCAGGTTAATTCGGGAGAGCAGTCTGGTGACAGTAAAAGGTTTGTTGACGAGTGCGGCCATCTTGCTGGTGATAACTCCGGGCCTCAGGGCAGAAACGGTGTATGTCACTGATGAGCTCCGGTTACGCCTGCAGGCCGAGCCGACAGAAGCCTCGGCGGTGGTGGCTAACCTGGGCAGTGGTGATCGCCTGGAATTAGTAGACAGGGCGGGATATTTCTCCCTGGTGAAGACCACCGATGGCAAGGAAGGCTGGGCCAAGACCGCCTACTTGATCACTGAAAAGCCCGCCCGCACCCAGTTGGTGGAATTACAGGCAGAGTTCAAAGCCCTCCAGGACAGCGTGGGGCCGGCCAAGCTGGAGCTGGCCAGTTTGCAGGAGCAGTTGCAGATTACCGGCCAGGAACTTGAACAAAGCCAGGTCGATGCCAGTGCGCGAGCCGCCCGGCTCGAGAAACTGGAGCAGGAGAACGCCGAGTACCGGCAGCAGCTGGGAATTGGTGAATGGAAAATGCCCTGGCGATGGGCGATGGCAGGGATTGTTTTTTCCCTGTTTGCTGGAATCGTCCTTGGAATGCTGTGGTTTGACAGTCGCAGCAGGAAGCGTCACGGAGGCTTCCGCATTTACTAGAAAGGCAGGAGGCCTTGGGCATGAAGAGGTTTTTTCTGGCGGTGCTGGCCTTATTCGCCGTCCAGGCACAGGCGCTGGATTTTGAGCAAGTACTGATTGATACGGGATTGCGCCTGGGTGAACCAGCCCGCGTTGCAAAGCTGGATGGCAAAGCCCATTTGCTGGTGGTCGGAACCGATGGCCAGGGAGAGCAACAGCTAAGAATTTACGGACTCCAGCGCGGGGCCGAGGCCAGCCTTCAGCTATCCCTGGACTTGGGTCCGGACTTGCTGTTTATGGATGTGGCCCGGGTACCAGGTGGTGAAGCCTTGTGCTTCCTGGATTCCAAAGGCGTGGTCTGCCTGGATTTCTCATCGGGGGCGCTACGCAGGGTGCAGACCGTATCCAGTTTGTTCCGCCTGCCCCGCATCTCGTCAATAGTCAGCAGCGATTTCATGCAGGATGTGAACGGTGACCAGCTGGACGACATTCTCGTGGCGGACTTCACAGGTTTGCAGGTTTCAATACAGGCGGCTGACGGCGAATTTTCCGCTCCCCTGGGGTTGCCTGTCGAGCCGGAAATGAATTTAAGTGAGAATTCGGTACGGTACCGATCGCCGAGGACCCTGGTGGCTGATGCGAACTTCGATGGGCACGATGATGTGCTGATGGTAGAGGACCGCAGCCTTCGGGTATTTCCAAGTAATGGCCTGGGTGGATTCGAATCCGAGGCCGTGGTGCTTCCCCTGGAACTGGACCTGCCGTCCCGGGCCCAGTTGCGTGAATGGGACAACGACCGGGGTGATATCGACCAGAGCAACCTCAGCATACGGCGCATAGAGCGGATTGCTGACCTGGACGGGGATGGCGTGGCCGACTTGTTGACCTCGGCAACCCATAGTCGCGGCGTGTTCGACAAGAGCAGCGACTTTGCGATTCACCTGGGGCGTAATAACGCAGGATGGGTGAGTTACTCCCCCGAGCCCGACAGTACCCTGGTATCCGAGGGTATGCAGTTTGATCTGCTGGTAGAAGACCTGGACGGGGATGGCCGCAAGGACCTGGTGGTTCCCTCGGTTCGACTGGGCCTGGGCAGGGTCATCAAGGCCCTGTTTTCCGGGACCATGACCATGGACCTGGGGTTTTACCGATCTGATGACCAGGGGCTCTATCCTGACAAGCCCAATTTCAGCGCTTCGTCAAAACTGCGCATAGATATGAAAAAGGGTCAGACCGATGTGCCGGCAATCCTGGCTGCGGATTTTGACGGGGATGAGATAAAAGACTTGCTGGTTCAGCAAAGCCGCGAGGAGTTGAAAATCACCCTGGGTGACGGGAGTGAGGAACTGTTTGGTGGTGACAGTCATAAGGTGACCACCTTGCTGCCCCGAAACGGCGACAGAATCCAGCCACTGGATGTGGACGGCAACGGCTTCAACGACCTGGTGATTCAGTACCGGGGCTCGGACGGCGAGAATCTTGAGGGCAGGATCAGGGTGATGCTGGCCCTCTAGCTCCCGGCTCGGGAGCGTGGTTACAGTCGCCGACCGGCATCTACCTTGATGCAGCGGCCAAAGAAGTAATCATTATCGAGCATGAAGTCCATGGCCTGGACAATCTCCCCGGCTTCTCCGATATGGGTCTGAGGGAATGAACGACGCTGTTCTTTCGCATTCCAATCCCAATTGCCCGGCCCCGACAGGCGGGTTTGGGGTCAGGAAATTTGCTGCGGTTTGGCCTGCCGGGCGAAAAGCCTATTAGCTACATGGGATTGCGGGGCAGGGTCCGATTCAGGATGGCTGCAGGGCCGGTGCATGCCCTTCAAAAGTGATGGTCTTTGGTTCATAGTTCGGGATTATTCGGGGGCTGGTCCGCCGAAAAACGATCGAGATTGTGAGTTGGAGTCAGCATGACGGCGGATAAAAAGCCTGCGGCAAAGTTCGGTACGGTCTTTTGCAAGCAGATGGCTATTGCCAACGGTAGCAATGGCCAGTGGGGAGAGATTGCTTTACAGCCGGTCCAGCCTCTGTCGCTGCACCCGGCAGCTCACGTACTACACTATTCCAGCACGATTTTTGAGGGTATGAAGGCCTATCGCTGGGCCGATGGCCAGGTGCGTATTTTCCGCCTGGATCGTCACCTGGAGCGTATGCGTCAGAGCGCCGAAGCCATGTGCCTGCCCTTCCCGGGAGTGGAGATGGTTCGCAAGGCCATTTTCAAAGTGGTGGATGCGGTGCGCGGCGAAATTCCGGGCCTGCCCGAATCGCTGTATATCCGACCCTGCCTGATGGGCACCTCGCCGGATATCGGTGCAGCGGCACTGCCCAGCACCGATGCCTGCCTGTTTGTACTGGTGTCGCCGGTAGGTGATTACTTTGCCGGCGGCCTGCGTCCGCTGCGACTGCTGGTTGCCGACAAGACCATGCGTACCACCACCCAGATGGGCCGCGTGAAGACCGGTGGGAATTATGCTGCAGCCCTGCGGGTGACCATGGAGGCGCGCAAGGAATACGGTGTGGACCAGGTGCTGTTTTGCCCGGATGGTGATGTGCAGGAAACCGGCGCCGCGAATTTTCTGTTGATCGATGACAAGCGAATCCTGACCAAGGCACTGGATCCGACCTTCCTGCACGGGGTGACCCGGGACAGTCTTCTGACCCTGGCCCGTGACATGGGTTACCAGGTGGAAGAGCGCCCATTCACCGTGGATGAGTTGCTTGAGCGCTCTGCCTCCAGCGAGGCTGCTTTGTCAGGCACGGCGGCAGTCCTGTCGCCCGTGGGTGAACTGGTTTGCCACGGCAAGACCTACAAGATGGGTAATGGTGAGGTCGGCCCCAACGCGATGAAATTGCGCAAGGCCCTGACGGATGTGCAGGGCGGTCTGGCGGAAGATCGCCACGGCTGGTTAACCAAGATCTGAGTAAGAAAAGCCCGTGGTTCCCCGGGTTTTTTTGGGTTTGTTCAAGCCTCGTCCAGTGGCCACTGATGCAGGGGATTACCTTCCCGGGCCAGTTCCTGGTACTCCCGCAGCATGCCCTGCAGCGCCTCGTCCCTCGAGACGCCTGTTTCCAGTTGCCTGACCCTGGTGCTTTGCCAACGGGCCCCGTTAATGCCGCGCTCACAACGCTGTTGGATGATATCCAGCAACCGCCGGCTTTCCGATGAATTGACCCCCATCATGTCCAGGCCTTCCTGGGCGATGGGCAGGATTTCCAGGATCAGCTCTGTTACCGGACGTTCCCGGGGGGAGACCGGTTTCAGGGTCGGCCACAGCAATTGGGCATTCAGCCCGTCCTGGGCGGCACGGTAGAAATTGTATTCCGCGTACTGGAACGGGAAACCCGGCAGCATGGATTGCATGCGATTGGCCCACCCGACGGTTGCACCGAGCAGGAAGGCGGAGTTGGCGGTCATGTCCACAGGTGTCGGCCCCGAGGGCAGGGCGCGAAGTTCCAGTCTGAAGTGCCCGCCCAGGGCCGGATCGAAGATCGCCCGGTTCCATTGCCAGATGGTGCTTTGATGCATGGCGAGTTCAGACAGTGCCGGCACCCGACCGGCGGCCACTTCATCCCGTGGATCCCGGTCAGAGCATATTGGCAGTATGGGTTCGAATAGCATCACCGATTCTGCAAACTGTTCCAGTATGCTGTTGCGCACCCAGCCATAGCCGAATGGGACTCTTGCAGCGCGACGCCAGGAAACCGGGGCGGTGCTTCGGCTGTCTACTGACTGTTTGAATAGTGCGATCCGGGTTTCATCCCAGAGCCGGCAACCGAGGAAGTAGGGTGAATTTCCGGAGATCGCCAGGGCGAGGGGAGTGACCATCTGGGCTGCATTAAACGTGGCCGCGAATTCATCCGGCGCCACGCGCAGGTGAAGTTGTAGCGACGTGTTGCTGCCTTCGAGCACCACGGAATTGGATGTGGCGAGCAACTGCTCCTCGCCGTTGATATTTATCTGGAATGACGCCTGTCGTCTGCTGCGTAAGGTTTTTGACAGCAGGTTATAGCGGGGCAGGTTGGTGATGACCTCGTCGCCCAGGTCTTCGCGACGCAGCGTGGGAAGAATGCCTATCGTGGAAATCGAACCTCC
>JBFFTZ010000153.1:0-6635 GCA_041571575.1 Gammaproteobacteria bacterium
CGCTGAAAAAATCCCGGATTATGGCGTACAGATATCGAAGGACGATGATTCCGGCGCGTACCCGGGAGTCCGCAGTTGTCCACTTGTCGTGCCAGAGAAATTCCACCGCATCGAATTTGATAATCGGAAACATGCTCGCCTCGTGTTTCATGCCAGTGGGCTCGGCTCTTGGCCCAAACCTCTCCGGGATTGTACCCTAGCTGGCCCCTGGAGGAGTCTGTTGAGCATGAAACACCGTTACCCTGAACGTATCGTCTGCCTCACCGAGGAGACTACCGAGACGCTGTATTTGTTGGGCCAGGAACATCGCATCGTCGGTATCTCGGGATTCACTGTTCGCCCGCCCAGGGCGCGCAAGGAAAAGCCTAAGGTTTCGTCGTTCCTCAGTGCGAAAACAGACCGCATCGTCGCTCTGAAGCCCGACCTGGTGCTGGGGTTCTCCGACCTGCAGGCAGATATCGCCGCGGAACTGGTTCGCCAGGGCCTGGAGGTGCATGTTTTTAATCATCGTTCGGTGGGAGAAATCTTTCGCACTATCGCCGTACTGGGCGGGATGATTGGCTGTGAACGCAAAACGACCGAGTTGCTGGCCGAGCTTGAGCAAGGGGTTGAGGCCGTGCGATCCGCAGCAGCCAATTTGCCCCGGCGTCCCAGGGTGTTTTTTGAGGAATGGGATGAGCCGTTGATCTCGGCAATTCGCTGGGTTTCCGAGTTGATAGAGATTGCCGGTGGGCAGGACTGCTTCCCGGAGCTGGCCGCCTGTTCCCTGGGCAAGGACCGGATCATTGCCGATCCGCTGGAAGTGGTGCGGCGGGAGCCGGACATCATTATCGGTTCATGGTGCGGAAAGAAATTTCGCCCTGAGAGGGTGGCCGAGCGACCGGGCTGGGAAAAAGTCCCCGCGGTGGTGAACCGTGAGCTCCATGAGATCAAGTCTCCGCTGATCCTGCAGCCGGGGCCGGCGGCGCTGACCGATGGCTTAAATGCGTTGCACAAGATAATCGCCGACTGGGCGGCTACCGGGTCGGCATAGGCGATCTATCGGAAACTAGCCGGTGAGACGTTCCAGGGCTTCACGATACCTATCGGCGGACTGCTCCATGACCTCTGCAGGAAGGCGGGGCCCCGGGGCGCGCTTGTCCCAGTCCAGGGTTTCCAGGTAATCGCGCACGAATTGCTTGTCGAAGCTCGGCGGGCTGATACCTGGCTGGTAGGAGTCAGCCGGCCAGAAACGTGATGAATCCGGGGTCAGGATTTCGTCGATCAGGATCAGTTCGCCGTTGTCATCAACGGCAAATTCGAACTTGGTGTCGGCGATAATGATGCCGCGGGCACGGGCGTATTCTGCGGCGTAGCGATACACCGAAAGGGTGGCGTCACGTACTTGTTCGGCAAGATCCTTGCCGAGAATTTTTACGGTGTCCTCGAAGGAGATGTTCTCGTCGTGGTCGCCGGCTGCAGCCTTTGTGGCCGGTGTGAAAATCGGTTCCGGAAGGCGATCTGCCAGCCGCAGTCCCTCGGGCAATGTAATCCCGCAGACTTTGCCGGTGGCCTGGTAATCCTTCCAGCCGGATCCAATCAGGTAGCCACGCGCAACGGCCTCTATCGGCAGCGGTTTCAGACGTCGCACGATAATGGCCCGGTCTCTTACCTGGGCCAGGTCCTCGGGATCGGTAAGCACCGACTCCAGGGGGTCGGGCAGGATATGGTTTGGCACCAGTGTGCGGGTGTGATCGAACCAGAAATTCGATATTGCGGTCAGCGTTGCGCCTTTTCCGGGAATCGGGTCGGGCAGGATCACGTCGAACGCCGACAGGCGATCCGTGGTGACAATCAGCATGCGTTCATCGTCAATCGGATAGATGTCGCGCACTTTGCCTCGATGACTCAGGGTCAGGCCCTTGAGGGAGGACTCGAAAAGTGGGGCGCTGGTTTTGTCGGACATGATAATTAACCGCTTGGGAGTGGTGCAGGGTTAACCCGGACGTGAAGGTTGGCGATAAACTGCTACCATAGCGTCCGCGCAGGTTCTCGAAGGCGAGAATTGTCTACGCGGTGGGCCGTTAGGTCAATCCGCAGTTGTTCCAAGGGTCGTTTACAGCGTGCATTATTTAGGAAAATTAATCGGCGGAATGATCGGTTTCCTGCTGGGAATGGGGCCGCTGGGCGTGCTGCTGGGCGTGGTCATCGGTCACCAGTTCGACAAGGGCGTCAGGGAGCAAATCCGGGCACGCGGGGGATTCGGCTTTGCCAACCCTGAGGCGGTGCGCCGAGTCTTTTTCGAAACCACCTTCTCGGCCATGGGACACATGGCCAAGGTCGATGGCAGGGTGTCTGAGGAAGAAATTCGCCTGGCCCGTTCGATTATGTACCGAATGCAGTTGAGCCCCGAGCAGACCCGCGAGGCCATGGGGCTGTTCAACCAGGGTAAGGATGGAGATTTTCCGCTGGAAAACACCCTGGAACGATTCCGGGCCCAGGCAGGCGGACAGCATGACCTGTTTCGCACCTTTTTACTGATCCAGATCCAGGCTGCACTGGCAAGCGGCAGCATAGACAACGCAGAGCGCGAGCTGCTCTGGCGCATGTGCCAGGTGCTGGGTATTTCCCGGGTCGAGATGGCCCAGTTGGAAGCCATGGTCAGGGCCCAGACGATTTTCGGCGGTGGGGCCGGCGGACAGGCTGGCGCCAGGCAGGCGACCTCGGAAAATTCGCTGGCCCAGGCCTACAAGATCCTGGGGGTGGAGAAGGCTGCCACGGACGCGGAGGTCAAGAAGGCCTACCGGCGCTTGATGAGCCAGCATCACCCGGACAAATTGTTGGCCCGCGGGCTTCCCGAATCCATGCGGGGAGAGGCGGAGGAGCGCACTCGTGAGATTCGCGGGGCCTACGATGCCGTTCGCGAGGCCCGGGGCATGCGGTGACTCCGCTGTTTGCCCATGACTTGGGCGGGGATTCCCGTTAACCTTCCAGCAGAATTCCAGCTAAAACCAATGTAAGGCGTGACCAGATTATGAAACAGGCTCCGATTATTGCCCCATCGATTCTTTCCGCAGATTTTGCCCGCCTGGGCGAGGAAGTGGATGCAGTGCTCGCCGCCGGTGCTGAGCTGGTGCACTTCGACGTCATGGATAATCACTACGTTCCGAACCTGACTATCGGGCCACTGGTATGCGAGGCCCTGCGCAAGCACGGCGTCACCGCGGACATCGATGTTCATTTGATGGTCAAGCCGGTGGACCGGATTATTCCTGACTTCGCCAGGGCCGGGGCCAGCTATATCACCTTTCATCCTGAAGCCAGCGAGCATGTGGACAGAACCTTGCAGTTGATTCGTAACGAGGGCTGCAAGGCGGGCCTGGTGTTTAGCCCGGCTACACCCCTGAGCTGGCTGGATTACGTGCTGGACAAGATCGACATGGTCCTGATCATGTCAGTGAACCCCGGGTTTGGCGGTCAGAGCTTTATCCCGGCGGCCCTGGACAAGTTGCGGGAGGTGCGCAAGATCATTGATGCCTCTGGAAGGCCAATCCGCCTGGAAATAGACGGTGGAGTGAAGGTGAGCAATATTGGTGAGATTGCCGCCGCCGGTGCCGATACCTTCGTGGCCGGCTCGGCTGTTTTCGGCGCTGATGACTACCAGGCCACCATTGCGGCGATGAAAAAGCAGATTGCCGACGCCGGTTAGGCGTCCACGAGAACTCCGCCAGGCAGCGGTTTACGTCTTGACGGCCCTGGAAGGGGCCTTGGGGCGGACGTTGTACACCACAATGGTTTTGCCCTTCGCAGTAAGCAGTCCTTGTTCTTCCAGGACTTTCAGCACTCGTCCGGCCATTTCACGAGAGCAACCCACGAGTCTGCTCAGTTCCTGCCGGCTCACCTTGATCTGCATTCCATCCGGATGGGTCATGGCGTCCGGTTCCCGGCACAAATCCATGATGGCGTGTGCGATACGCCCTGTGACGTCCACAAACGCCAGGTCACCCAACTTGCGGTTGGTGCGGTTCAGGCGGCTGGCCAACTGGGTGGCAAGCTCGAAAATCAGTCCGGGGCTTTCCGAGGCGATTTGCCGGAAGCGGGGATAGGTCATTTCTGCGATTTCACATTCGGTGCGAGTTCGTACCCAGGCGCTACGAGTGGGCTGCTCATAAAACAGTCCCATTTCGCCGAAGAATTCGCCCTTGTTCAGATAGGCCAGCACCATCTCATTGCCGTCTTCATCCTCGATCATGACTTCAACCGAGCCATCAATGATGAAGTACAGAACGTCAGGCAAGTCACCTGCATGAATGACAACTGTCTTCTGGGGGACCGTCTTGATTCGGCAATAGCTCAAGAACCGGTTGATGGCCGGAATATCGCTAAGAGGTTTCGCCGTAGTTTCCATCCAGAGTCCCCTTGAGAATTTATTATGTAATGTAACCGCTTTTTAAACTACGCAGTGTCGGTTATCAAGTATCCAGTGGTCTGGCCTGGCCGTTTTGGCTGTGATTATCACACCCAGTAGGCGGTTTTGGTCATCACTTTGGCCGTAAGAGACATCAGGTGACGTACCGGGGCGGGTAATTTTGCGCCGCCGGCATCTTCCGCTGTCTGGCCGTGTTGTTGTTCGTCTATTTTCATCTGTTCAAGAATGGCCCGGCTTCGCGCATCAGCTTCAGGCAGGCGCTCAATGTGCTCCTCAAGGTGCCGGACCACCTGCTTTTCGGTTTCGGCAACAAAGCCCAGGCTCCAGCGGTCTCCTGCAATGCCCGCCAGCGCGCCGATGGCAAATGATCCGGCGTACCAGAGCGGGTTCAGGGCGCTGGGTCGTGCGTCCAGTTCCTGCAGGCGGCTTTCGCACCAGCGCAAGTGATCAATCTCTTCCCGGGCGGCTTCTTCCATCGCATCGCGCACATCATCAAGTCGTGCGGTCAGGGCCTGGCCCTGGTAAAGGGCTTGTGCGGCCACTTCGCCGGAATGGTTGATTCGCATCAGGCCGGCAACATGACGGTGATGCTCCCGGGGGAGAGACTCTTCCTGGCTATCCTGGGCGGGATTGCTGCGCCCTGAGCCTGGCTGGGCACCGGTTGCGGTCCGCAGGGCCTGGTCGAATCCGGTCACCAGCAAGTCAAAAATATCAAGGTTCGGTTTACTCATCGCGGCATTATATCGCCTGGGTGGGATTATTAGCGTGATTTTTGCGGGGGTGGTCGTTATCATGGCGCCCCCCGCGAGGCGGCAGTGCCTGGCCGCGGCCTTGACCCATACCGTCGAGCACAACACGAACCCGCCTGAGATTAATGAGAAAACCGATACCTACATGGCGATTTCGTTGGACTACAAGTTTTAGGTTTACCTTCTCGTTGGCGCCAGTTTGGCAAGAATCTAGATAAAGTATTGTTTTATAAAGAGTATTAGCCCGAAAAAGTTCCGACTGCCTGGATTACGGTTTTCTGCGAAAGACGTTGCAAAGAGTGAATCCGTGTTCTAAAATGCTGGGCTTTTCGCCATTCCTTCAAAGTGCGTAGTGACCTAGCGATGAAAACGATTTCCGCAAAACCCGAGACTGTAAAGCGCGACTGGTATTTAGTTGACGCGACCGACAAGACCCTCGGAAGACTGGCTACCGAGATCGCGCATCGTCTGCGCGGCAAGCATAAGCCTATATTTACTCCCCACGTGGATACCGGCGACTACATTGTTGTAATCAATGCCGAAAAAATTCACGTTACGGGCAGAAAGCTCCAGGACAAGATGTACCACCACCACACTGGTTACATCGGCAACCTGAAGTCCATCAACCTTGAAAAGCTCCTGGCTCAGAAGCCCGAAAGCGTCCTGGAAACGGCCGTCAAGGGTATGCTTCCGAAGAACCCCCTGGGTCGGAAGATGTTTAAGAAGCTCAAAGTTTTCAAGGGCCCCGAACACACACACAGTGCCCAGCAGCCCCTGCCGCTGGAACTGTAAAAGTTAAGATTAAGGTATAAAAAGTCATGGCTGAAACCGCTTTTTACGGCACCGGACGACGCAAATCTTCTGCTGCTCGCGTGTACATCCGCCCCGGTACGGGAAACATCAAGGTTAACGATCGTCCCCTGGATGAGTACTTCGGTCGTGAGACCGGTCGTATGATCGTTCGCCAGGCCCTGGACGTTGCGGATGCCCATGACAAGTTCGATATTACCGTCACCGTTAAGGGTGGTGGTAACACGGGTCAGGCTGGCGCGATCCGTCACGGTATTACCCGCGCATTGATCCAGTACAGCGAAGAACTGCGTAAGCCGCTGCGTAAGGCCGGCTTCGTGACTCGTGACGCTCGTGAGGTTGAACGTAAGAAAGTTGGTCTGCGTAAGGCCCGTCGCGCGACTCAGTACTCGAAGCGTTAATCGCCGGCGTACGCCCCTTATTGGGAGATCGTCTAGCGGTAGGACTGCGGACTCTGACTCCGCCAACCCAGGTTCGAATCCTGGTCTCCCAGCCAAGCTACAGAGAAGGGCCCCAATCGGGGCCCTTTTTTGTAGCCTAGTAGGAATACCAGGATGAGAACCTGGAAGGTTCGAGCCGCGGCCGTGAGGCCGAGACAACGTTGCCGCGTCAGCGGCGACGGCCCGAAGGGCGAGGAGCCTTGGCTCCGAGTAATCCTGGTCTCCCAG